>NZ_JBXWKZ010000010.1:0-61630 GCF_058191515.1 Staphylococcus sp. CoH_129_LAB_1
TCCCCTGTAAAATACAGAGAATTAGCAGCCTAGAACATAGTGTTTTTATTAAGTTCCCATTTTAAGGGTTCAGTGCCGTCTATACCTCGGTTATTTTTTGGATGAGAGCAATTGCTTGTTTAAGTGTAGTGATGATACATACAATTACTACGACATTTTACAAATTTGATATGCCCAATCATGGGTATCTGTTACGTTTATTTCAATTGCTTATATTATATGCCACGCCAATGTTTGTATTTATTTCTGAATTTTTATTAGCTAAGCAGTATAAAACAAAAGTAAAAGAAGGATTTATAAAGCAAAAGTTGCTTACATTAGGTATTCCCTACATATTAATTAATTTAGGATTAGCATATGTTTATGGACATCCACACGACTTTAAAGATTATTTAAAATCAGTTGAGTTTATGATGTTTCATGGAGGAACTTTAACCTATTTTATAGTTATTATTTTTCAGTTTTATGCTTTACATATATTCCTAGCTAAATATCTTGTAAAACTTAACCCATTTAAAATTATTGTGATGTCTTTAATAATAACAACGTTTTATTGGGGTATACGAACATTTGTTACCCCCTCAAGCGTAGTATATTTAAACTGGATATGGCAACGAGAAGGTTGGATGATATGCATTGGTTGGCTCAGTTATTTCTTTTTAGGATTCTATATGGGCTATTATTATAAGGAGCTAATGCAAAATATTCAAAAATATACAATTCATATTGTTAGTAGCGCAGTGATTGTGACGTGTATTGTAATAATAAATTATTTATCTGGATTTTTGACACTTGTGGATTCAAAACGAATAGATACGCCTATTTATGTGACGATAATTATTTTATTATTTTTCTTAATTGCATCATATACAAAGTATGTTCCAAAATTTTTTGTATTTATTAGTAATTATTCATTTTCAATTTATTTAGTTCATTATTTTATCGTACATAGATTAGGAACGTTACACCACCATCCATTTTTAAATGTTATTTTTACATTTACGCTAACGGTGACGTTCGCTATTTGCATTGCTTACGTTGTAAATTTATGGAAATATGGAAAATATATTGTTGGCGGAATAGGACGAGTAAAATACGATACATTTTATAAAAGTTATCAACAAGGTTTAGTGGATTAGGCTATTTAAAACGTTAGTTTATGATTAAGTTAGTCTTTGTCATATATAGCATATCTAGTAATTAAAGAATGGATAGTCGTTTCACATAGATAAATAATTTAATAATCATAAAATTGTCAATTTGGATTAAACATCAGTGCATTTTTAGCACTGGTGTTTTTATTTTTATTTCTAATATTGACAAATGGAAAATGAAATGAGATTATTAAAACGTAATAATTACGATTTAGGAGAGAAGAACATGATTAAGAAAAGTTTAATGTTAGTATTCATCGGTATTTTAACGTTATCACTTGTCGCATGTGGTACGTCGAATAATGACAAAGATAAAAAGGGCGAGAATAAAGATAAGCTTGAGGTAAAAACGACAGTATATCCACTGAAATCTTTCGCTCAACAAATTGGTGGTAAATATATCCATGTTGAATCGGTCTATCCGAATGGAATGGATCCACATACATATGAACCAAGTCAAAAACAAATGGTAGATATTGGTAAATCAGATTTGTTTGTATATACAGGGGATAATTTAGATCCAGTTGCTAAAAAAATTGCAAATACGATTAATGATAAAAATAAAACATTATCATTAGAATCATCTTTAAGTAAGAAAGATTTATTAAAAGGTGAAGAGGATGAACATGAGCACGAACACGAACATGGTGAACACGAAGAACATGAGCATCATCATGGTAAATATGATCCTCATGTTTGGTTAGATCCTGTATTAAGTCAACAATTTGCGAAAGACATAAAAGACGAATTAGTTAAAAAAGACGGTAAACATAAAGATTACTATGAAAAGAATTATAAAAAATTAGTTAATGATTTGAAAGATTTAGATAAAAACATGAAGGATGCCGTTAAAGGTCAAGAAGGTAAAACAGTATTTATTTCACATGATTCTATCGGTTATTTAGCTGATCGCTATGGCTTTAAGCAAGAAGGCATCGAAAATATGAATGCTGAAGAACCAAGTCAAAAAGATCTTACAAATATTGTAAAACAAATTAAAGAGGATAAGGTAAACTATATCCTAGCTGAAGAAAATGTGTCGAATAAAGTTGCAGACACGGTTAGAAAAGAAACACATGCCAAAACACTTTCATTCTATAATATGGGTTCTCATACTAAACAACAAGACAATGACAGTAATACGTATCAATCATTTATGAAGAAAAATATTAAAGCTATTGAAAAAGCTTTAAAAAATGAATCTTAAAATTAAAGTAAAGAAGTAAGATATGAAGATTGCGTAAATTCTATCTTACTTCTTTTTTATAGGCTTCCTTTTTCAAAAAAAAGTGGTATATTAAAACTAAATAATATGTGGGGCATTATTTATTGTTTTTACGAAGTATGGCTTAACCAATAATAGATTGGAAGGGGAACGTGTCATGAATATTTATAAATTGTTTTATCAACACCATAAAGATATTGTAGACGATAATATTTTAACTGTATTTGTATTAGCGAAAAGCGAAGAAGATGTACGCAAATTTGCGAAAGTCGTCAATTATAAAATTGAAGATATTAAACAAACGACATATGAAGATTATGAAGAAGCTAAAGCAAAAGGTGAAACATATCGTCTTGAACATGCAGATACATATATCGACTAAAAGTATAAAAAAGTATAAATATTGATGGATGTAAAGTTACATCAAAAACTTCTTTTTGCATAAAAAATGAACGTCATCATGCAAAAAGAAGTTTTTTTATGGATTAATATCTAACTTTTTAAAAAATTCTAAAGAAATTGATTTTGAAAAAATGTATAATATCTATTATCACTTTAAAAGGAAAAAGAGGAAAGATAATGAAACAAAAACTTACATTTAAAGAGAATCTCTTTATTGGATCGATGCTTTTTGGTTTGTTCTTTGGAGCAGGAAACTTAATTTTCCCAATTCATTTAGGTCAAACAGCAGGTGAAAACGTATTACTTGCGAATTTAGGATTTTTAATTACAGCGATTGGATTACCATTTTTAGGAATTATTGCTATCGGTATTTCTAAGACGAACGGTGTATTTGATATTTCTGCACGCGTAAGTAAAATTTATGCATACATATTTACGATTGGTCTTTATCTTGTTATTGGACCATTCTTTGCTTTACCAAGACTTGCGACAACATCATATGAAATTGCATTTTCACCATTTATTTCTCCAAGCAGTGGAAAATGGATTTTACCTGTTTTTAGTATTTTATTCTTTATTGTCTCTTGGTTCTTCGCACGTAGACCATCTAAAATATTAGACTATATTGGTAAGTTTTTAAATCCAGTCTTTTTAATTTTATTAGGTATCGTGGTCGTACTTGCATTTATTCATCCAATGGGCGGTATTAGTCATGCACCAGTAACTGCAGACTATAGTAAAAGCGTATTATTAAAAGGTTTTATCGATGGATATAATACACTAGATGCCCTTGCGTCACTAGCATTTGGAATTATTATTGTAACAACAATTAAAAAATTAGGTATTACAAATCCTAATGATATAGCTAAAGAAACAGTGAAATCGGGTGCCATTAGTATTATTGGTATGGGTGTGATTTATACACTTCTTGCCGTAATGGGAACGATGAGCCTTGGACAATTTAAAGTAAGTGAAAATGGTGGTATTGCCCTTGCACAAGTTGCACAACATTACTTAGGTGATTTCGGTATTATCATTTTGTCACTGATTATTATTGTGGCGTGTTTAAAAACAGCTATTGGTTTAATTACAGCATTTTCAGAAACATTTACTGAACTCTTTCCTAAAGCAAATTATTTAGTTCTAGCAACAGTTGTAAGTGTGCTCGCATGTATATTTGCGAACGTTGGATTAACAAAAATCATTATGTACTCACTACCAGTGTTAATGTTTATTTATCCATTAGCCATTACACTCATTTTATTAACATTAGTCAGTCCATTATTTAATAATTCGTCAATTGTGTACCGATTCACTACATTCTTTACAGTGATTGCGGCATTCTTTGATGGTATTAAAGCAAGTCCAGAACCTTTTGTGAAAACAAACTTTGCGCAATCATTAATCGGTTTTGCTGAGAAATATTTACCATTATTTGATATTGGAATGGGATGGATTGTTCCAGCATTAATTGGATTTATTATTGGACTTATTGTCTATAAAGTGCGCGGGAATAAACACGAAGTTCAAGCATAATTAGACGATTTAACATAAGTTATAAGAAGTTGAAATGATACTGTCTTATAGCTTATTTTTTATACTTTTAAAGGTATAAATATATTTATAAAATATATTAAAATGAAGATAATAATGATTTTGAGGAGAAATAAAGATGGACTATAAGATAGATAAAACATGGGCAATCTTTTATAAAGCCTTAGCCAACAAATTGCTAGAATATCAAAATTATCGTGATAAATTGATTGAGAAAGTACGTGAACTTTATATTAATACTCAAATACATATGCCAAAATTAGAAATTGATAATGAAATTATAGATATGGATCCATTTACTGTATTTGGCTTATTTAATAAGAGTTCTATGACTAGAGAAAATAGAATTAAAATTATAGAAGAAATAGCTAAACTATTTGATGTGAAAGCAGATATACCACAAAATTTTGATGGTATTCCAACAGTTATGAATTTACGTGCTACATTTTATAATTTTAGAAATAATCGTGAAGCACAAGATATTGAAAATTTATGGTCGTTGTTTGAAATTGCTTTAATGTATGCATCAGATAAAAGTAAAGATAATGAAAATAAATTTAAGAGAAAGTTTAATCAAGTGATGGCTCAGCCTGGTATAGGTATGGGTAAGTTGACAAGTGGATTATTTTGGATTAATTCTGACACATTTGCGAATTTAGATTCCCGGGCAATTTGGTATATTTTTGAGGAAAGTGAGATTAGTAAACAGTATATCAATGTTGATATTAACTTTAAAAATCCATTGACGGCAACAAATTATTTAATGATTATTGAAAAATTAAAACTATTTCTGCAAGATAATAATGATTTGAACGACTTTATTGATTTAAGTTATGAGGCATGGCGTAAATCAGAGGAAGTCAATCAAAGCTCAAAAGTAAAAGACATTGATGCAGATAAAGATTTAGAAGTTGTGAATTATTGGATTTATTCTCCAAAACCACAAGATATTGATTTTGCTTCTTTCATTCAAAATGGAGAAATGTCTATTGGATACAATGAGCTAGGAAATTTTTCGAAATATGACTCTAAAGAGGAAGTTAATCAAAAGTTACAACAATTGAATCATAATCACCATAATTATATCCATACGGTTAATGCAATATGGGAATTTAGTAAAGAAATGAAGTACGGTGATATTGTTTATGTGAAAAAAGGACAGACTGACATTGTAGGGTGGGGCGTGGTTTCATCAAGACATCAATATAAAAATGGCAAAAATACCATTCAACTTGTTTGGAAAGAAAAAGGAAACTGGAAGATTCCAATAAAAACCTTAAATAAGACGCTAACTAAAATTACGCCGTATAGTGAAACAATTCGAAAATTTAACGAGTTATTTTCAGTTGATCATTCTGATGGATTAGTTGCAACACAAACGACTTATCCTGTGTATACAGCAGAACATTTCTTAAATGAAGTGTTTATGAATGAAGAAGGTTATGACACGCTTGTTCAATTAATTAGAAGAAAAAAGAATGTCATCTTACAAGGGCCACCAGGTGTAGGTAAAACATATGCAGCCAAGCGATTGGCGTATTCAATGATGGGGGTCAAAGATAAAGAACGTGTGAAACTTGTACAATTTCATCAAAGTTACTCATATGAAGACTTTGTGATGGGGTATCGTCCTACGGAGAGTGGTTTTGAATTACGGACAGGTGCCTTTTATAACTTCTGTAAACAAGCAGAAGAAGATAGTGAAAAAGATTACTTCTTTATCATTGATGAAATCAATCGTGGTAATTTAAGTAAGATTTTTGGGGAATTATTTATGTTAATTGAAAATGATAAACGAGGTATGGAAATAGACTTACTTTATGCAGATGAGAAATTCTGTGTTCCAGACAACGTTTATATTATCGGTATGATGAATACAGCAGACCGTAGTTTAGCAATTCTAGATTATGCATTACGACGTCGTTTTGCCTTTTTTGATTTGCGTCCAGCTTTTGATACTATCAAATTTAAGAAATACCAAGAATCATTAGAAAGTCCGAAATTTGATGCCTTAATTGATGCAATTGAAGCATTGAATGCGGAAATTCGAGAAGATGATATGTTAGGTGAAGGATTTGTCATTGGTCATAGTTATTTCAGCAATATGTTTGATGTCTCAGAATCTGAACTATCTAATATTATTGAATTTGAAATTATTCCATTATTAAAAGAATATTGGTTTGATGAACCTTCAAAAATAGATATTTGGGAGGTACGTTTAAGGGATGCGATTCAATGATTAACATTCACAATATTTATTATATGTTATCTTATGCATTTACAGTTTTGAATAAGAAAGGCTATCAACATATAGCAACAGAACCATTTAATAATGTGGCAGATTTATATAGTGCCATTCTAGTTAAAGGAGTATCTAATCAGTTGAAACATGGTCTTCAACATGAATATATAGAACAAACTGGTTCACTTAATGTAATACGAGGAAAAATTAATGTAACAACTTCTATAAAACATGGGGATATTATGAATAAACGACTCAATTGTACGTATGATGAATTTTCAATTAATACGTATATGAATCAAATTCTAAAAACGACAATGCTTAATATGCTCAAATTAGATATTTCTCGCACGCGTAAAAAAGCATTAAAACGATTGTTGATATACTTTGAACAGGTAGAAGTATTAGATTACCGACGCATCGATTGGCAATTACGATTTAATCGTCATTATGAAACGTATCGTATGTTAATGGCTATTTGTTATCTTGTCATTCAAGGACAAATTCAGTCAGAAAGAAGCGGTTCTAGAGAAACAATGATGTTTGAAGATGAACAACAAATGGCACATTTATATGAACGGTTCGTTAGAGCCTATTATAAAAAAGAATTTCCAGAGTTAAAAGTAACGGCATCTCATATCCCTTGGGCACTTGATGACGATAATCATCAAATGTTGCCTACTATGAGAAGTGACATTATGTTGACCTATGGTAAACAATGTTTAATTATTGATACAAAGTATTATACGACGACGTTACAACAATATTTTGATACAAGAACGATTCATTCTGGAAATTTATATCAAATTTTTGCTTATGTAAAAAATGAAGCACTTCACTTAAAATCAAAACAGATAAATGTTGCAGGAATGTTATTGTATGCGAAAACGAATGAATACATAGTACCTGACAATACGTTTCAAATGAGTGGCAATACGATTAGTGTAAAGACATTAGATTTGAATCAAGATTTTATTCATATTGCTAAACAACTTGATGATATTGTGTATGAGTATTTTGGATTATAGAAAAAGAAAAGTAACATTTAGCAGAGCTTTTTTAATATATTAAATATTTTTAAACTAAAACACGTTCTTCATTGATAGAGGAACGTGTTTTAAATAAGATATTATTCTTTTTCCATTTTAACTTTCGCTTTTTCTGACTCTTTTTTGTATTTTTGATACATCACCCAAAGAATAATTGCCCATACTGGCATAAATAATACAGCAATTCTTGTAGAACTATTGATTAGTAAAATAATAAAGATAAATGCAAAGAACGCTAAAATGGCCCACGCCATATATTTACCACCAGGCATTTTAAATTTACTATTTTGATGCAGTTCAGGATTACGTTTGACATAACCTAAATAAGCTACCATAATAAGCGTCCAAATCATAATATTCAATACTGTTGAGAATGTAGTAATTTGAACGAATACTTTTGTTGCATCTTTAAAAACAGCATTTAAAATAACTGAAATACCTAATAAGCTACATGTCACTAAAATAGCATAATGTGGAACACCATGCTTATTTGTCTTATGTAAGAATGGTGGACCTTGTTTACGACCTGCTAAACCGTACATGGTACGACTATTCGCAAAAATACCACTATTACATGACGAAGCAGCTGCAGTTAAAACAACGAAGTTAATGATACCTGCCGCAAATGGAATACCAATTAATCCGAATAATTTAACATATGGACTGTCTGCTGGGTCTAATTTATCCCAAGGGACGACAGACATAATCACTGCAAGCGAACCAACATAGAAAATCAAAATACGTGCTGGAACGTTGTTAATTGCTTGTGGAATGGTTTTGTGTGGATCCTTCGTTTCACCAGCTGTAATACCAATTAATTCAATCCCAATAAATGAGAAGATGGCCATTTGGAATGCCATTAAGAAACCTTGAATACCATTGGGGAAAAATCCACCTCTATTCCAAAGGTTTGTTACACTAGCTTGACCATAAGATGTTTTCATGCCAAGGACGACCATGACGATCCCGACAATGATTAAAGCTAAAATAGTCACAACTTTAATAATAGATAACCAAAATTCTAATTCACCAAAAAGTTTGGCACTAAATAAGTTTAAAGCGATTAATACCAGAATCGTAAACGCAGCTGTAAGCCAATTTGGTACAGTAGGGTACCAGTATCCTACATATTTAGCTACAGCGGTTACCTCAGCCATACCTGAGATAATCCATGTTAACCAGTAAGTCCAACCGACCATAAAACCTGCAATAGGGCCAATGTGATGATGTGCGATATCACCAAATGATTTAAATCCTAAATTAGATAATAAAATTTCTCCCATTGCTCTCATGAACATAAATAATACAAATCCCACAAGAAGATATGTTAATAAAATTGATGGACCAGCTAGGTGGATAGATGCGCCTGAACCCAAGAATAGACCAGTACCAATAGCGCCACCAATCGCAATGAGTTGAATATGTCTATTGCTTAACTCTCTTTGTAGTGTGTCATCTGCCATAATTTTCTTCCCTTCGTGAGTAACATTATGACTGAAACAATGATGACTGAAATGTATACCCTTTGTTATATCATAAATAATTCTTTCAAAATCAAATTATTTATTTGTTAAAATTAATAATACCCTAATAAATTAATACTAATCAAATATAATTTTAATTGTTAAATGTTAAAGTATTATTAATTTAGATTGTTATTTATAAATTTAAAGTATTTTTTAATATTGAGTAAGCAGATTACTTCTATTTATATGTAAAATATTTCATAATTTATGATACTTAATTTAAATAGAGAAAGTAGGATAAATATGAATGACTTTAACGAAATATTAGAAGGTAGAAAATCTGTTAAAGGATTTGATCCCAATTATAAAATTCCACATGAAGAAATGAATGAAATGATTGCAAAAGCAACAAAAGCACCTTCTTCAGTGAATATGCAACCATGGCGTTTTGTAGTAGTAGAAAGTGATGAAGCAAAAGAGAGATTACGTCCATTAATCCGATTTAATACATCTCAAAACGATACTTCTTCTGCAATGATTGTCATTTTTGGAGATTTACAATGTTATGAGGAAGGCGAATTTATCTATAATAAAGCTGTTGAAGAAGGACATATGCCGGAAGAAGTAAAAAATCAAATGTTACCGCTTGTTATGGATTCTTACAAAAATAGTTCGCGTGAAGTTATGAGTGACATTGTAAAAGTAGATAGTAGTTTAGCTGCGATGCAATTAATGTTAGTGGCAAAACAACATGGTTATGACACAAATCCTATTGGTGGATTTGAGCATGACAAAATTGGAGAAGCATTTGGATATGATTTAGAACGTTATGTGCCAGTGTTAATCGTTGCGATCGGTAAAAAAGAAAAAGATGCCCATACATCTTATAGAATGCCCGTAGATAAAGTTGTAGATTATAAATAATTAAATTGAAATGCAATATATTGAAGGATATATAAATTTATAGAAGGAATATATTATATAAATGATTTAAAATGAATGTATTTTAAATAAAATTTGTAGAAATATATTTCTTCTTTAAAATGATTAATTCTTTTATAAATGGGAATAACTAACTGTATTTCGTAAAAAGAAATCAATGTACATAACAATGTATTAACGATACCAATCTATATCTAGGAGAGATAAGTATGGATCAATCAAAAGAAAATAAAAAACAACAACAATTAGATGCTTTAAGAAAAAATAATGATGACAAAGCAATGACTACAAATACTGGTACAAAAGTTAGTGAAGATGAAAATTCACTTACAGTAGGCGATAGAGGTCCTACTTTATTGGAAGACTTCCATTTTCGTGAAAAAATGATGCACTTTGACCATGAACGTATTCCTGAACGTGTGGTACACGCACGTGGATTTGGTGCACACGGTGAATTCCAAGTGTATGAAGATTTAAGCGAATATACAAGTGCTGACTTCTTAACACATCCTGAAAAAACAACGCCTGTATTTGTACGTTTCTCTACTGTACAAGGTTCTAAAGGTTCCCCAGATACAGTACGTGATATTCGTGGTTTTGCTACTAAATTCTATACTGATGAAGGTAACTTCGATTTAGTAGGTAACAACGCACCTGTATTCTTTATTCAAGATGCAATTAAATTCCCTGACTTCGTACATGCATTAAAACCAGAACCACATAATGAAATGCCACAAGGTGGTTCAGCGCACGATACATTCTGGGATTTCATTGGTCAAAACCCCGAATCTATGCATGCAGTATTCTGGGCAATGAGTGATAGAGGGATTCCTAAAAACTTCCGTCAACAAGAAGGCTTTGGTGTACACACATTTAGACTTGTAAATAAAGAAGGTCAATCTTACTTTGTTAAATTCCACTGGAAACCTAAACAAGGTTTAGAAAGCTTAGTATGGGATGAAGCGCAAATCTTACATGGTAAAGATATTGATTTCCATCGTAAAGATTTATATGAATCAATTGATAAAGGCGACTATCCTGAATGGGAATTAGGTTTACAAATTATCAAAACTGAACAAGAATTTGATTTTGATTTTGATATTTTAGATCCAACTAAATTATGGCCAGAAGATCAAGTACCTGTGAAAATCGTAGGTAAAATGACATTGAACCGTAATGTAGATAACGTCTTTGCAGAAACTGAACAAGTTGCGTTCCACCCTGCACATATCGTTCCAGGTATCGATTTCTCTAATGATCCATTATTACAAGGTCGTTTATTCTCTTACACAGATACACAAATTTCTCGTCTTGGCGGACCAAACTTTAACCAAATTCCTATTAACCGCCCAGTTGCAGACGTTCATAATAATCAACGCGATGCAATGCATCAATCATATATTCATCAAGGTCAAACAGCCTACCATAAAAATGGCTTAAACAACAATGAACCTCATACAACACCTAAAGAACAAGGTGGCTATGAACACTATCAAGAAAAAGTAGAAGGCTACAAAGTACGTCAACGTAGTGATAGCTTCAAAGATTACTATACTCAAGCTAAATTATATAAAAACAGCTTAACTGAAGCAGAACAGCAACATTTAGCTGATGCATTTTCATTTGAAATTGGTAAATGTAAATCACCAGAAGTAAAACAAAATGCTGTTAATCAAATTAATAAAGTTGATCGTAAATTAGCTGAATACGTAGCAAACAATGTAGGCGTAGAGGTTCCAGCAGAAAACGAAGAAGTGCAATCAGATGCTAAAGATAGCCAATTAACTTTAGAAAAATTTGATATTCCATTAAAAGGACACTCTGTAGCAGTGCTTGTAAATGGTGATATTAGCGCTGAAACATTAAAATCATATGCAGAAGTATTTGTTAACAACGACTTAAACTATGCATTTGTTGGACAAACAGCTAAAAATCTTAACGATGGCGAAATTGGTATTACTGAAACTTATAGTACAGCAAGTTCAACAGTATTTGACAGTGTGATTGTTCTTTCAGATGGTAAAGAATTATTGCCAGCTGCTGTAGACTTCGCTGAAATGAGCTACAATCATAAAAAACCAGTTGTAATTACTGAAGAAGCAAAAAATGTATTACAAAGTAATAAAATTGATTTAGATGCACCTGGTGTTGTAGTATCTAGTGAACCACAAGCAATCCTTGATGCATTCAAACGTTACAGATATTTCGATAGAAAATAATAAATGATATCTTTATTGAGCCTGGGACATAATTAAGTGTCTCAGGCATTTTTAATATATAGGAAGTCGAGTTTGAATGTTGAATGGGACGACGAATTCAAAATGAAGTCTGTCCTATTCTTATTTATTAAGGAGGGAATATGATAAATCGAGGTATTAATCATATTGGTCTTACGGTTCCTAATATTGAAGAAGCAATGACTTTCTTTAAACAAGGACTAGATGGAAAGATTGCATATGATAGTCAAACTAAAAAAGATAATCCAAGAGGCGGCGCGGCGAATATGTCTAACATATCTTAGGTCTAGAAAAAGGAGCTTCAATGATTCATAAACGTATGATGGTGTTTGGTCATGGACCTAATATTGAAATGTTTGAATTTCAACACGCGCAGCAACATGGACCGCAACCACTATAAGATATAGGTTTTATATATATTCTTTTTATATTGAAAATGACGCGTTTGATAACGTGTTAGAGCGTATGAAACAGGCAGGGGGAGAGCCATTACCTAAACTACATTCTAATACAAAATATGAGGATACAGAGGGTAATGAAACTGTTTATATCGAGCGCCATGAGGAAGTTTAATCGAACGTCAAACATTACCTAAAAGTTTTTATTATCCTAGTGATAGTGAAGCGAAGGTCTTTATTCCTAAAAGCAATAATGAATGATAAATTTCACTTGCCGATATATTGATTTTTTCGACAGTGACGATTTTGTATATTTTTCTCGAAAAAGGGTATTAAACTAAGAGGTCATATAAAAAATCTAATGACAGTTTAAGGGAGTAGAAAAAATGATTGATATTCAAATTCAAAAAAGTGACTTAATTGAAGTAATTGAATCAATAATCAATGAAAAAGCCGAAGTTGAAAATCAAGATGCATGTGAATATTTATCAACTGAAATTGTGAACGGATTAGAAGAATACAATAGTGAAGAAACTCAAGCAAATAATTTATTAGGCTTGAACAGTGAATTACGCCATGAAGTCAAAGAATCTAATAACGCAAAAAAAGTAATACTTACAGCAAATGAAGAAGCGTTCGTATCAAATGATAGTAATATAGATATAGCTTCACAGAACTAGAATGAAAAGTTTACGACAGTTTATTACATCATCTTTTTCTAATTCTTGCACAATGAAAAGCACCTCCTAACGAGTGAAAATTTTTTCATCTCATTGGGAGGCGCTTTTATTTATATTAGATTAGAAAAATAATGATTTAACTATTCTGAAGAAAGAACCAAGTAATTGAAAGACATCGCCAGACATTAGATATCCACCTTTCTGTAAAAGTTTAAAATTAAGCTTCGTTAGTTGAAGTTAAGGTTTCTGTTTGAACTAAATCATCTGCTAAATTATGCCAAAACTGTTGTAATTCTTCTCGTGTGCGTTTTGTATCTGTACTATCTTGACCTACAAAATCGACATGATCCCAATCGTGTTTAGTAGGCGTTACTTGCCAAATGCCTTTTTGATTTGTATCAGTTGCTTCTATATAAGCTTGATTGAAAGGATGTTGAGATGAAATAACAGATACAAGACCGTCATTTTCTCTCCATTCTTTTTCAGTAGCTTTACCAATCACATTTCCTGTCATTGTGAATGGTAAGAACATATTATAGTCTGCTTTTTGTTTTCCTAATAAAGTCGGATGCGTTGCCTCAGCTGTATACGTTTTATAAACGATATTTGGATTTAAAGATGTTTTACGATTTAAATCTGTAGCGCCATCACGTGTTAAATCATAAAAACCATTATCTTTAGATTGCCATAATTTAGAGTTTTTAGCGCGTAAAAGGTAAGAGATGTAGCTTTCACCAGGTTGTTGTTTTAGACCCCATTGAGACAAACCGAAGTCTACACGTGAATTTTTATTACCTAATCGTTTACCTAAATCAAAGACTACTTGACGAACGAGTGCTTCATTTCCTAATTCATCTGCAGCGTGGGTACCATTATGTGGTGTACCTAGTGTTGTGATTGAAGAAATCATATTGTCATGATTACCTTGGAATAATGGAGAAATGTCGCCTCCGTGTTCTTTTTGATATTCAATTTCTTCTTGACTACCATTTCTTAGTAATTCTTCTAATTGACGAACAGTTTGACCTCCCATACTATGACCTACAAGATGTACTTTTTGACCTGGTTGCCAATCTTTATAGACACCTTCATAAGTTTTACCATAGCGTTCGTGGCCATATCTTTCTGCATGTGCAGCGCCATAATCCACAGTACCACCTTTAATATAGTAATAAAGCTCAACGGCACGGTCATAGTTACTACCAAATGCACTAATACTTGCTTCATGTGCTTCGTATCCATTTTCCTCTAAGTCCTGGCGAATATTTAATTTATCGCCGCCCCAATAATGCGCCAATACAGAAGGGTTAATATCATCAGTAAATCCATTAAAACCGTGAACAAGAATAATTGGATCTTGGTTTTTGTATTGACCTTGCTTAGCGACTTTGTTGGTTTGATCTTTTGTTTCAGTTGTACCTTGTTGTTGAGATGTATTATTTGTCGTTGCTACCGCATTGTTAGCTAATGTCTCTAAACCGGCTTGTGAATTTTTTTGATCTTTAGCATCTTTATTTCCAACAGTTTCATTTGTCGTTCCATCAATTGAGATAGTTTCATCTTGTTGAGTGTTTAAAGTATTCTCTGTAGGTGTAGTGGAATCTGTTGAGTGTTTTGCTGTCACAGTTTGTTTTGTTTCAGTACTCTCGACTGTATCATTGTTTTGTTCAGCGGACGGTGTTTTCGCTTCATGCTTGTCATTAACATTTGACTCTTCTTCAGACTCAGATGATGTGGATGGCGTAGTTTTTTTGTTTAGCTCTGATTGGTTCGTTTCAGCTGAACGATTGTCAGTTGTTTTTAATGTATTCTCTTTTGTGGATGGTGTTTTTGATTCACTAGTTGAATGTTCATGAGTCGTCGCTTTCTCTGTTATTGGATTTTCATTTGTTGCTCCTTCTGAAGAATGAGAGGGATGTTCATCCAAAGATGACTCGCTTGCTAGTGTGTCTTCTGTTGTATTATCTTTTTCATCTGAAGTTGGAGTGTCTTTTTGAATTGTATTTTTAGTCGATTCTTGTGTTTCAAGAGAAGGTTGCTCCTCTTTAGTTGAAGCTGATTCAGGGTTATCAGAAGATGTTTTTGTAGTTGATGTTTCTTTAGCTTCTTCAGTTGATGCTTCTTCAGTTTCAGGTGTTGTCTCTTCAGTTTTAGCTGCTGAATATTTTGTAGTTTGATGGGTTACATTGTTGTCAGTCGTTTCTTCCTTTGTATTAGTTTTATTATTGGCGTTTTTATCTTGAGTTGAGGTTGTATTTTCATTATGTAAACTCTGTTGTTTTTCATTTTCATTAGCTATTGACTGAGATGTAGCAGTTGATGGTTCTTCATTAGATTGAACTTTGTCTTGCTTAGTCTCTTGGTCATCAGTTTGTTTTTGATTATCCCCAATAGATTGTGCTACAGCTGATTCAGGAGTTCCCACTTCCTGTTGAGTTTCTGCTGCTTGTGCAATGCCACCTCCCATAAATAGTAACGACGCTACTAAAATGGATGAAGCTCCTACACTAAATTTACGAATACTGTATCTATTTTGTCTTGTTTTCATAAATAGCACCTCTATTAATTATTTTTTGATATAAGATATATAAGTTAAATAAAAGTATTAATTATTGAACGTGGAATAAATCCAAAAAGTTTACTAAATATCGCCTTAATATGTTCCAAAGTAACCATCCTTTCTTAATCGACAATTTAGAAAGCGTTTACAAATATAGTGAAAAATTGTCGTATGTAGAATGAAGCTACATACGAGATTTAACGAGCAATGTTGTCGATTGAATTTAAATAAATAGTAACGCTACATGAAAACGTTGTCAATAATCTGTCACAATTATATAGAGTAAATGTACATTTTAAGAATATATGGGCTTGAAATATGTAATAACATCGTAAATTAAGGGGCAAAAATCTAATAAAGTAGACTGTTCCTTGAAAATTATTAGTTGTGTGTATTCAAATGTAACTCGAGGTTTCTAGGCGAACGAGGTGGCGCATTTCATTTTCTTGTTATAAGAGACATTTTGATAATAGAAAATACTAATATAAAGAGTGAAATAAAAAAGAAACCTAAGAATTGAATCTTAGGTTTCTTAGATAGCGGAGGGAGAAGGATTTGAACCAACGCGAGCTAAAAGCTCCTACTAACCATAAAATGGTTAGCCTCTTAAGCCAGGCTTGAGTATCCCTCCATAAAATTACTTAATTACTATACTATATATTTTAAAGTTTGTAAAGAAAAATATTTTTATGTAAATACTTTATAAATGTACATTGAAATTAAAAATAAATTGTTTTATAAAAAAGACGCATACTGTCCTTTGTTTGTTTTATAATATTGATGTACATATTTTATTTTAAACATAAAACAAATTCATTTCTAAATGGAAGAAAGCAGGGGACAAATTAATGTTAAAATTTAAATTTGGTAAATCATTAGTAGCGAGTGTCGTTATTGGTGCCAGTGTACTCGGATATTCTGCCCAACATCAAGAGGCTAAAGCTGTAGAGACCAACTATTATTATGACGGTATACAAAGAGGATCATATCAAGCCTATTTAAAAGCGAAAAAAATTAGTAACAGCAGTATTTCAATTCAACGCTATCCAAATGCCTCGCAAAATAATTTAAAGGCGATTGGTCGTGTATCTAATTTAAATGGTTGGAAAAAAGGCTCACCTGATGCAAAAGTAAGAAAACAAGATTCAATGGGAACAGGAACAGTGATAGGAGCGCACACATTTGTAACCAATGCACACGTTATTGATGATCAATATGGTCGTGCAGCAGCACCTAAATATATTAAATTTCAAATGAATCGTGATGGAAGTCGTATGCCATACGTTTTCCAAGCAACAGAAGTGATTAAAGTACCACAATATGATATTGCAGTGGTTCACACAAAACAAAATATGTCTAAATATGTGAAACCAGTTAAAATTGCAACTGATTCAGAGATTAAGAAATTGAAATTCAATTCGCCACTTTATTCATTAGGATATCCATGGCAATATAACGACAACACCAAAGCGTATTTTAATAAACTTCTTGTAACTCAATTTTCAACAAATGGTACCGAGATTCAAACGAAAGATATTTTTAGATCAGGCGCTTCAGGCTCACCAATGTTAAATAGTACATTTACAAAAATGTATGGCTTAAGAACGTATGGATATAACTTAATGGGTGGTTCAACGGATGCTTATGCTAAACAAGAAATGTCTGGTGGCGAATCATTTAAAGGATATGCAGGTCGTTTCGTACGCCAACATATTAAGTAATTGATATAAAAAAAGTACATGCTTTAGATAATGAAGTGTGTACTTTTTCATAACGACATACAGAGTCTGTTTAATATTGTAAGTTGAAGATATATATTTTTTATTTTAAAAGGAGCGAAACAAATGAAGAAACATTACTTAGCTATCGGCGCAATAACGGCGACAACTTTACTTGCAGGTTGTGATTTAGGAGATATGATTGGGCTCAATAATTCTAGTGAAAAATCAGAACATACTACATCACAAAGTAACCAATCATCAAATCAACAGCGCCCCAATTCTCATAATAAGTCTAAAGATAGCGTAGAAAACTTATCGCAAGGTGAAAAAGTAGCGTTAGCATTAAATGATCCGTCAGTTTCAGATTATGTCATCAACGCTAATGAATTAAAAAATCACTCTTATTTTGCGAATTATAACGGTGGCGGCGAACAAAAAAACATAGATACCTATCAATTAGAGACTACAGAACAGCTAGAAGGTGCACCAAGTGATATGAAATTCTATAATGCACAACCGGCAAAGGGTTCATTTGCGACAATCATTGGTGTTGGAAGTGACAAAGTCTTTATTGCTGCCACGCAAAGTCCGGGTACGTATGAACAATTCATGAATTCTTCTACAGGACATGAGTTAGATGTAGATACATTATTTGATAAATATAGTAAAAGTATTGATTATAAAGAAATTGCAAAACAAATTTCATTTAGTGGTAGTAAATCATCAGAAAGTCGCCATACATCTAATACAGATAATAAAAATTCAAAAGAGTACTTTGCTAGAGTATGGCTCACAGCAAGAAATGATGTAGACAAGGTATTTAAAGAAGATAGTATGAACTATACGCCTATAGACGTGTCGGGTGAGCCTATTAATCCATATAATAAAGAGGCTTCAAAAGTATACCCAGACGGAACAATTCTACTATCTCCAAGTTATATGTATTTAGGACATGTGATTTTTAAAGATAATGGAGATGGAACAGTGACATTTTATGATGTACCAAGTCATTTCCAAGATAGACGTTGGGATGAAGATGATTATACTAAAAATGAAACGACACGTATTTTAGATAATGGAGAAACTAAACAATTTGCTGATCCTTCAGAAGCCAAGTTAGACAAAGTTGCAAGTCATATCACTAATGATACACCAGAACAACCAGAAGAATTTGATACTGACACAGAATCAAGTTCTGATGATACATCAAGCGAGAAGGATACCTCAAGTGATGAAAAAGTCACACGTGATAATGTTATTGATAAGGTAGAAGATTATGAAGGTCACCAATTAGATACAGATACCTACACATATAAAGAACCAGAACAAGATGAAAACGGAGATTGGGGCTTCTCAATTTTAGATAAAAATGGAGATTTAGTTGGCTCATATATTGTTACTTCTGACGGTGTAGTAACAAAATATGATGAACATGGAGATCCAATTGATTAGTAAAAACCAACAGCTGATTTTAATGGTCAGCTGTTATTTTCTGTGTGAGTACGTTTAATTTCATCTAAACGCTCAATAAAACTATTGATATATGATTCCGGGGCAATGATTTTTGCTAAAGGAGCAAGTTGATAAGCAATATAATAAGCATCAAATCTCGTGCAATTTACCCATGCCGAAATTGTGTCTTCATTACGTGAAACAATCTCTTTAATTGAAAATTGTTGTTTAAATTGATTCCAAATGGTTGTACTCATTTCAAATAATACTGCATTATTCGCGACGTCTTTAGAAAATTTTGTATCTAGAACGTGTAAGGATGGTATCGATTTCAAAGGAACAGTATGTATTTTATGTTGAAATTCGTAAGTAAACCAATAATCATAATGCATATACAAAATGGATAACGGTTTAATAGTTATTTTGTTATGATCTACTTCAATACGCACTCTATGTTTATTGACGATTGCTTTTTGAAGATCCATTAATATTTTTCCAGGAAGTAAATCATCACGTACTTTGAATTGATGTAACATCGTCATCAAAATATGTTTATCTTCTATTCTGACAGATGACATCGCATTTAAAAAGAATTTGTAAATATCATAATGAAGAATAGGTGTGAGACTTTGTAACTTAATGAGTAAACTTAATACACCAAGGCTTTGTTTGTTCATAGTATCATGTGTGAGTTCGTAACCACCTAATTGATAATTATAGACTACTTTAGTATGATTGCTTCTCCAAAAATGGCTTTCATAAAAAAATGTATTAATTGTATTAATATCACGTTGAATGGATTTTTTGCTGACATTTGTAAAGCGATCTAAGTCTTCTTGAGTGACAACATGACCATTTAATAATAATGTAAAAATATTAAGTATACGTGTTGCTTTATCCAAAGATATATCTCCTTTTTATTAAAGTGAAAAAGTTTTTAAAAATAATTATGTAGTTTATAATATGGTTTATTACTATATAATTTGACAAAATATTAATGGTTAAACATTGATTTTAACATTAATATTCAATGGATAAAGAATGGTGAGACCGTAATAATGCGTAAACTGTATCTAACGATGGGGTCGAAAGATGATGTGTTCTAGCCTTACGATAAATAAAACCTTGAATTGCTTCTACTTCTAGCGGTTGATGATGAATGACGTCGTAATACATGCTTGTGCCCATATGATCAGGGTAACCTGCATAGATATGCATAATGTCTTTCACAATCGTGTTGGGCAATTGAATACCTTCTGCTTTCGCAACCTGTTTGCCTTCTTCTAATAAGCGCATACAACATTGATAGACTTCTGGTATTTTTAAGATTTGTGCAGTATTGCCACCTAATGCAGTAATCGAATTAATACCAAGATTGACAAGTAATTTATACCAAATCGTTGTTTCTATGTGATCTTCTAATATAAGCTCAATTTTAGTACGTTCTAAATAATGTTTAAGTTGTTCAGTCCGACGATCATGCTGAATGTGTAAACGATAATCTCTAAAGTGGGTAACTTCATTATTTTTTTTCTGACCACTAATGTAGACCACAGCTTGGTAGACATACTTAAAAGGTAAAGTTGAATGTAAGCCGTAACCATTTTGCGCTAAAATAATGGTTGTCTCATCATGAGTAAGATGTTTTAAATCTGAAATTAGAGCATCAAGTTGATATGTTTTTACAGCTATAATAATTACATCAAATGGTTTAGACATATCTTTTATATCTTTAACAGATACAAGTTGATTTGCAGGTTGGAAAAGGATAGATTGTTCTCTTCTTCCGAGTAATATAACATGAGATAATGTTTGTTGTAATTCATAAGCAATAGTGGTTCCTACAGCACCTGGTCCAATAATTGCAATACGCATTTATAACTTTCCTTTCATTAAAATATTACATATAATTATACGTAATATTATTGAAAGAATGATATAGGAGATAGGTAAAATAATGAAAAATTTATCAAAACTTTTGGAAATGAAGCAAAACGGTACAAAGATTTCAATGGTGACAGCATATGATTATCCCAGTGCAAAGCAAGCCCAACAAGCAAATATTGATATGATTCTAGTAGGAGACTCGCTAGGGATGACAGTCTTAGGTTATGACACAACCACTCAAGTTACTTTAGACGATATGATTCATCATGGTAAAGCTGTTCGTCGAGGCGCCGATGATACATTTATTGTTGTAGACTTACCTATTGGAGCAGTAGGCGTAAGTGCAGAACATGATTTAAATCATGCTATAACGTTATATCAACAAACTAATGCGAATGCATTAAAAGCAGAAGGTGCACATTTGACTGACTTTATTAAAAAATCGACACAAATCGGTATTCCAATTGTTGCACATCTTGGTTTAATGCCACAAAGTGTAGGCGTAATGGGTTACAAATTACAAGGCGGTACAAAAGACGCAGCAGAACAACTTATTCGCGATGCACATGCAGTTCAAGAAGCGGGTGCAGTTGCTTTAGTATTAGAAGCAATTCCAAGCGACTTAGCTGGATTAATTAGTAAGCAATTAGAAATTCCAGTTATCGGCATTGGTGCAGGTAAAGATACAGACGGACAAGTATTGGTGTATCACGATATGTTGAATTATGGCGTAGATCGTTATGCTAAATTCGTAAAACAGTTTGCAGATTTATCTGTAGGAATTAATGGTATTAAACAATACGATAAAGAAGTGAAAGCGGGAGAATTTCCTGCAGAAGCACATACATATAAGAAAAAAGTATTAGATGAGGTTAATAAAGATGACACAAGTAATTAATACCGTAAAAGAAATGCAAGCCATCACACAACAAATAAAAGCATCTGGCAAATCGATAGGTTTCATTCCAACAATGGGCGCCCTTCACGAAGGACATCTAAGTATGATGCGACGTTCAGTTAAGGAAAACGATGTGACAGTGATTAGTGTGTTTGTAAATCCATTACAATTTGGTCCGAATGAAGATTACGATGCATATCCTCGCCAAATAGATAAGGATGTTACTTTAGTTAAAGATATCAATGTCGATTATGTATTCCATCCTTCAGTTGAAGAGATATATCCAGATGAATTAGGTATTACATTAAAGGTGGGACGTCTAGGGGAAGTCTTAGAAGGACCACAACGTCCTGGACACTTTGATGGTGTGGTGACAGTAGTGAATAAGTTGTTTAATATTGTAAGTCCTAATAAGTCTTATTTTGGTAAAAAAGATGCACAACAACTAGCAATTATTGAAAAAATGGTAAAAGATTTTAATCATCCTATTGAAATTATTGGTGTCGATATTGTGCGTGAAGACGATGGACTTGCGCGTAGTTCTCGTAATGTTTATTTAACTGCAAAAGAACGTGAAGAAGCGGTTCATTTAAGCAAAAGCTTAACATTAGCTAAAAAGATGTACGATGCAGGTGAACGTCAAAGTCATAGGCTCGTAGGTGCAATAAAGACATACTTACAAGAACATACAAGTGGTCACATCGATGAAGTCGCAATTTATAGTTATCCAGAACTAGAAGTTGTTAATGAAATAAATGGTCAAATTTTTATCGCTTTAGCTGTCAAATTTTCTAAAGCACGTCTAATAGATAATATTATTTTAGGGAGTAGATAGAGAAAATGATTAGAACAATGATGAATAGTAAAATTCATAGAGCACGTGTCACAGAATCAAATTTAAATTATGTAGGGAGTATTACTATCGATGCTGATATTTTAGATGCTGTTGATATCCTTCCAAACGAAAAGGTTGCGATAGTAAATAATAATAATGGGGCACGTTTTGAAACATATGTGATTGCAGGCGAACGCGGCAGTGGAAAAATTTGTTTAAATGGTGCTGCATCACGATTAGTAGAAGTCGATGATGTTGTCATTATTATGACTTATGTTCAATTAGATGAACATGAATTAATCGATCATGCTCCAAAAGTTGCTGTGATGAACGAGCATAATGAAATTATTCAAATGATACATGAAAAAGAAAATACAATAATTAAATAACCGGATGTGCGAGTAGTTTTGAAATCTAGGAATCTAAAAATAATTGAAAAAATAAAGCAAACACATGCTTGATATAGTATTAAGGTCTATGCAGTGAGATTTAATCTGCTCTGTAGATCTTTTTCGTTTTTCTATTTAAAAGTAAGGGTAAATCATTAATAAAAATAAGCAAAAGGGATGAAACATATGAACTACCTTAAATATTTAGAATCAAAAGACGGCACAAAACTTTATACAAAAATAAATGAGGTAAAAGAAAGTAAAGCGAATATCGTTATTGCGCATGGCCTTGCAGAACATTTAGATCGTTATGATGAATTAGTTTCATTCTTAAATGAACATCATTACAACGTCATTCGTTTTGATCAAAGGGGGCATGGACGTTCTGAAGGTAAGAAAGTATTTTATAGTAACATAGATGAAATTGTAGATGATTTAGATACAATCATTAATTATGTTCAAGAAAACTTCACTGGTAATATCTTTTTAATTGGTCATAGTATGGGAGGCTATGCAGTCACATTATTCGGTACTAAACATCCAAATAAAGTCGCAGGTATCATTACATCTGGTGCTTTGACTCGCTATAATAAACAAATTTTTGGAGAGCCAAATCGAGATATCCCGGAAGATACATATGTTAAAAATGAACTTGGAGATGGCGTGTGTTCAGACGAAGATGTTATTAAAAAATATAGTAATGATGATTTAGTAGCAAAAGAAATTTCAATGGGGTTAGTATATACGTTATTTGATGGAATTACCTATCTAAAAGAACATTCAAATGACTTTAAGGATGAAGTGCTTATTTTACATGGCAAAGAAGATGGGTTAGTAAGTCCAAAAGATTCAATTGATTTATATAACGAGATTGCTTCAGAACAAAAATCGCTTCATATTTATGAAGGATTGCAACATGAAATCTTTAACGAGTCTTCTTATAATCAAAGTATTTTTAGAGATATAGTTGACTGGTTAGATAATAAAATTAAATAAAATACATTTTGTTTAACGTGAAACATTTAGATGGATATAAAAAATCATGAGTAGGATGCGACCTATTCATGGTTTTTTATGTGAAGTTTTTTGAAAAACGAATTATTTTAATCCTACATATTCTTCTAATGTTTTACCAGATTGATACACTTTTGTAGCAGTGTCTTTTCCTAAATAGCGCAAATGCCATG
Organism: Staphylococcus sp. CoH_129_LAB_1; assembly: GCF_058191515.1. NCBI lineage: Bacteria > Bacillati > Bacillota > Bacilli > Caryophanales > Staphylococcaceae > Staphylococcus > Staphylococcus sp. CoH_129_LAB_1. Next base: position 24,279 of record NZ_JBXWKZ010000010.1, read on the forward strand.
GCTCATATTGATAACCTGTCACTTCTTCTTTTCCTTTAGGATATCTGACAATAAAGCCATATTTATATGCGTTTTTTGCAATCCATTGACCTTCTTTAGTCTTTCCAAAACTTGCATATAAGTTTTTATCTGAATTAACGCCCCCTACATCAAAGGTAAGGCCTGTTTGGTGTTCTGAATATCCAGGACGTGCGCTATATTTGTCTGCAGCCTGTTTGCCATCGCGTGCAGCATAACGATTGTATAGTTGAACTTGAGTAGGGTAACTTCTGTAACCACTAATTTTGTATAATTGAATACCATCTTTTTGTGCAGCGTTAAATAGTTGCTGTAATGCTTGTTGTGCTTTTGGATCTTCCCCAGGATTATAACTTGAGGGAAGTCCAATATCTTTATTTACAATTAAAATATCATCTGCGTAAGTACGACCATCTTTAACGACTTTTTTATGTTGTTGCGTATCATCATCATGTTTATGTGATTGTGAAGCTTGTTTAGAATGATCTTCGCTTTTTTTATTATCATCATCATGACTGTGGGAACAAGCTGAAAGTAATAAAGCGCTTGTCATTAGTATTGCAGGAAACTTTTTCATATATATGCTCCTTTAATCTTCGAGAATATAGATAGGATTTAAACATTGTACACAGTATAACATATAAATTATTTAAGTAAGTTACAAGTTTTTATGAAAAAAGTGATTTTTAACGAAATTTATATTTATCTTACCCTTCAAATAATGTATAAATAATGTATAGTATATTAATAAAATAAGAAGAATGTATGAGGGGCCAATAGATGAAAAAATTTTTATTTTTGGGTAGTGTCATGATGATGTTATTATCTGCTTGTAGTACACATGAATCTTCAAAAGAAGAACATAAATCAAATCAAAATAACGTTCAAAAAGCTAAAAAGAACGAAACAAATAAAAAAGATGAAACATCATCCATCCAAACGTCTAAATTATCAACAAAAGAAAGATTAGCTTTAGCATTTTGTATTGACGGTGTCGATCAATATACATTGACTAAGAATGAGATTTTAACCGGTATTTATGAATACCGACTACCAACGGGAAAACATAATTATAAATTAGTTGATTTTACATTAGTCAAAGTGAAACAACCAGTAAAGCATGCACCAAAACATATGGAGTTTTTTATGGTTTATCCAGATAAAAGTACAACACAATCACTGATTGGGGTTAATAAAGATACAATTTATGTAGGACGTATGCAAAAAGGAACATTGGATTATAATGATTTACTTGATAAAGGAAAAGAAGTTAATTTAGCAGAAGTATATAAAGACAACAAAGATAATAAAGCCTTACCAGAATTAACAAGTAAAATGCATATTTCGAATTCATTGCCTGATAGTGCAAAGAATGAAGGTAATCCTTTAGCATCAAACGATTTAGAAAAATCAGGTAGTGTAAATACGCGTTACCGAAATGAAGTGTATCGACTCATTTCCGATTTTGATGATGTAGATTTGAAAAAATCAGGATATTTATGGGATGATGTAAAAATGACAGATCATAATGGTAACTGGATTGTGAACTATCGTAATAAAAAAGGTGAAATTCTAGGTACTTATAGAACGAAACATGGAAAGATTCAAAAGTTAGATGAAAAAGGAAATATTGTAAAAGAAGAAAAGTAAATCATTGTTTAATAAAACGTTGTGAGATGATTAAGTTAAAACATGTCGCAACGTTTTTCTTTTTATTATGATACGATAAATATAATAGTAGGAGGTTTGAAACGGATGAAATATAAATATAGAACATTTCATTTTTGTGCAACTATACATTATCAATATTTAAAACATGAAAGTGATAGATATAGATGATGACTGCTTTAGCTATTACGATTTTTATACTGACATTGATTTTTGTTATTTGGCAACCTAAAGGACTAGATATTTCAATTACTGCTGTCATTGGCGCTATTTTGGCATTGATAACAGGAGTGGTAGGTTGGTCAGATGTGGTAGAGGTAACGAGTATTGTTTGGAACGCAACACTAACATTTGTAGCAGTGATTCTAATTTCACTCATTTTAGATGAAATTGGTTTCTTTGAATGGGCAGCACTTCATATGGTACAAGCTTCTAAAGGACACGGATTGAAGATGTTTGTTTATATTATGTTGCTTGGAGCGATTGTAGCTGCTTTCTTTGCAAACGATGGAGCTGCACTTATCTTAACACCTATTGTTTTAGCAATGGTTCGCCATTTAGGTTTTAAAGACAAGATGATTTTTCCTTTTATTATCGCGAGTGGTTTTATTGCTGATACGACCTCATTGCCTTTTACAGTCAGTAATTTAGTGAATATCGTCTCATCAGATTATTTTCATATTGGATTTGTAGAGTATTTAAGTCGAATGATAATCCCTAATCTCTTCTCTCTCATAGCAAGTATCGTGGTTTTATGGATATATTTTAGAAAATCAATGCCTAAACATATTCATATCGATCGTATCAAAACACCAAGTTCAGTGATTAAAGATACAATGTTATTCCGCTTATCATGGATCGTATTAGGATTATTATTAATAGGTTATCTAACAAGTGAGTTTATGCACATACCTGTATCCATCATTGCGGGTATCATTGCTATTATTTTTCTTATTTTATCTGCACGATCAAATGCTGTGCCAGTTGGAAAAGTAGTCAAAGGAGCGCCATGGAATATTGTGATTTTCTCAATTGGAATGTATTTAGTGGTCTTTGGCTTGAAGAACGTTGGTATTACAAGTATTTTAGGACAGATATTTTCAGCAATATCCAATCATGGATTGTTTACAAGTATCATGGGCGTAGGTTTCATCTCGGCTATATTATCTTCTATTATGAATAATTTACCGACTGTGCTCATTGATGCAATTGCTATTCATCAATCACAAGCGACGCATATACTTAAAGAAGGTATGGTTTATGCTAATGTGATTGGATCTGATTTGGGACCTAAGATTACACCTATTGGTTCTTTAGCAACACTACTATGGCTTCATGTCTTATCACAAAAAGGAATTAAAATATCGTGGGGCACTTATTTTAAAACAGGTATTGTCATAACAATTCCAGTCTTATTTATGACTTTATTAGGATTATATATTACATTACAGTTCTTATAAAAAAAGCCAAAAATCTTTTGATTTTTGGCTTTTAATCATTTAAGTAACGATAAAACATAATGTCGTCTCGATAACTTTTTCTGAATATGTCATTGGTAATCAATGTCTAACATGACATTCGTAGAGGACATCATGAAGTATGTCATGTTTAATAGTAAATATTGCAAGTCTTCTTTGAAATAACAGTAAGTGATGCTCTTTAATAAATAGTTATAAAAATTGTAATCTTATCATTTAATTATAAATAAGGTATGATAATAAATATATTTTATATTCAAAGTTCATATAAAAAAGGATGGGATGCTATGGAACAAAAGAAAGAAGAAAAATTTAAATTAAAGATGCCACATACTTATGCAATATTAATGTTTATTATTCTAGTTGCTTGGCTTATGACATATATTATTCCAGCAGGAGAATATGTTAGAGAAAAGAAAAATGGGCAAACATTAGTTGTGTCAGGTACATATCACACTATTTCGTCAGAACATATTAATTTCTTAAATATTTTTAGAGCAATTCCAGAAGGACTTATAAGTGGGGGCGAAATTGTATTTTATGTATTTTTAGTAGGTGGTGCGTTTGGGATTGTGCATAAGACAGGCGCATTTGAAAATGGTGTTAATAAAGCAATGAGAGCATTAGGAAAAGCGAATTTTTTAATGATTCCTTTAACTATGACTGCTTTTTCAATTTTAGGGTTTACGATTGGTTTAGCAGAGGAAACGATTATTTTTGTTCCAATTGGTATTATTATTGCACGTACATTAGGATATGATGCAATGACAGGGGCAGCTATGGTGATTTTAGGTGCTGCAAGTGGGTTTAGCGGAGGAATGTTAAATCCATTTACAGTAGGGGTTGCTCAAACAGTTGCGGAACTTCCAATGTTCTCTGGTTGGGGGCTTCGTACCATCATATATCTCTTTATACTAACAACTGCTATTACAACTGTCATGGTCTATGCAAATAAAGTAAAACAAGATAAGACGAAGAGTATTGTATATCATTTAGAACAAGAAGAAGGTCATATTCAACAAGATATTGAATATCAACACTTTAGTAAAAAACAAGCAGGTAGTTTAATCATTATTATGGCCACAATATTATTTAACGTTTTTGGTATTTTTAAATTCGGATGGGGCTTTAATGAAATGAGTGCCAATTTTTTACTTGCAGGTATTTTAGCTGGATTTGTAGGCGGACTTGGTTTCAATGGAACATTTGATGCCTTAGTTGAAGGAATGCAGAAAATATTATTTGGCGCGATGATTGTTGGATTTGCAAAAGGAATTATCGTTTTATTAGAGAATGGAAAAATTATTGATACTATTGTTCATGGAATGACGACGCTACTAACAGATGTACCCTCGTCTTTAGTCATTATCGCAATGTTCATATTGCAATTTATGCTTAACTTTTTTATCCCGTCAGGATCAGGTCAAGCTTTAACGACTATGCCATTGATGGTACCTATTTCAGATTTACTTCACATTAATCGACAATTAACAGTACTCGCCTTCCAATATGGTGATGCAATCAGTAATGTATTATTTCCTACCTCGGCAATTTTAATGGGAGCCTTAGCTGTAGGTAAAATCTCTTATACTGAATGGTTAAAATTTGTATGGAAGCCACTGATTATTTGGTTAATGATTTGTATCATCGCAATGTCAATTGCTTTAGCTATAGGTTATTAAGTAGGAATATACCTAGAAGGGATACTGACGGTTGTCTGAAGTCAGTGAGATGGCTGTCTTAAAAAGGTGTGAATATCAAAGGTATTAAAACGATGTCTGCCTTTAGGACGCTTGATTCAATTATTAAAGATAGTTTCTTAGTAAATGGAATATATAAATTGTTCTTTTGTGCTACTATTTATGGACTAAAGGAATAAAGCTAAAAGTTTGTTCAAAAGTTCACAAACTTTTCATAGTATTTTACATATAAAGTGCTAACATAATAACTGAAAGTTATATTACTTTAAGAGGTGTAATACATGGCAAATTCTAAAAAAGTAGCACTTGTTACAGGTGCAGCACAAGGTATTGGTTTCAAAATTGCAGAACGTTTATTTAATGATGGCTTTAATGTTGCTATTATTGATTTCAATGAAGAAGGTGCTCAAAAAGCTGCTGAATCACTTTCAAAAGAGGGCCAAGAAGCAGTAGCATTTAAAGCAGATGTATCTAATCGTGACAATGTCTTTGAAGTTACACGTAAAGTTGTAGAACATTTTGGTGAATTAAATGTAGTTGTCAATAATGCAGGATTAGGACCAACAACACCTATCCATACAGTAACACCTGAACAATTCAATCAAGTTATCGGCGTGAATGTGGGTGGCGTATTCTGGGGCATTCAAGCAGCTTTAGAACAATTTGAAAAATTAGGACATGGTGGAAAAATTATCAACGCTACATCTCAAGCAGGCGTTGAAGGTAATGCTGGATTATCTTTATACAGTAGTACGAAATTTGCAGTGCGTGGATTAACTCAAGTTGCTGCACGTGACTTAGCTGATAAAGATATTACAGTAAATGCGTTTGCACCAGGTATTGTTGAAACACCTATGATGGAAGGCATTGCTAAAAAATTAGCTGAAGAAAATAACCAACCAGAAGAATGGGGTTGGAAACAATTTACTGATCAAATTACATTAAAACGCTTATCTAAACCAGAAGATGTAGCTAATGTTGTTGGCTTCTTAGCTAGCAGTGATTCTGATTATATTACTGGTCAAACAATTATTGTTGACGGTGGTATGAGATTCCATTAGTTTAAAAAGTATTCAATAAGAAGATTATACATTGAGCCTAAGACAAAATGAGTTGTCTTAGGCATTTTTAATATGGTGGCAGTCGAAGATTAAATTCAAAATGAATTCTGACTACTCCCATTATTTGAAGATAATAAAAATATTTAGATATTCAATCAAAACAAATATTCTTATTCAAATTTTAGATATTCATTACAAAAATAGTTTTAAGATTTTGAAAAAAATAAATATATAGTAAATTTTAGAGTAAATATGTTATATAATATTGTTTAAATCTTACAGAAAGGAAGTCATCAATGAGGTTAAACAATATTAATATAGTTTCTGGTATTTTGTGTGTATTATCATTTTTACTTGCAGTTTCGATTACATTTACAGATATGTTTTGGTATTTACCTGGCTTTTTTGTCATGATATTGTCAGTGGTTTCAAGTGTTGTAGGTCTAATAAGTGGCAGCAAAGTATTTAATGGTATCACGTTATTTTTAACAATTATTTTCTTTATTATTTTTTCAAGTCCTTTATTACTTGCTTAGAAAAAAAGAATCATTTATATAGCACTATAATATGAACGGCAATCTTTACAACTATAACGTAAAGGTTGCTTTTTATGTGAATTACTTTATATTTCTTAAGATTTCCTTTTATAGAACAGCACGATAGAAGGATTATCAGAATGATTGTCGCATTAGTCATGATGGCGATCTTATCAGGTCAATGGTATTCTTAACCTTTGTTGTCATTGGAGTATTTGTTATGTTCTTTGTTATTAAGTATCTTCCAGAAACACGGGGTATAGTTTATCTGACATTGAACATGATTTAAGATGATGTACGGGTGTGAAATATGGCACTACTTCGAGTATTTGGAGTAGTGTTTTTTATTTTTAAAAAGAAAGGGTAAACATGTAACAGCAATGCTATGAACGGAGGAATTAAGATGAAACAATCGAAAGATTTAGAACGATTACTTAAATCTTTAGATGGACAAAAATATGGCGCTTATAAACGAACGAAAGGGATGTATCAATTTGATCAGTTCTATTTAACTATTGATCATGTCCAAGTCGATCCGTTTGCACCGCCTTCAAAAATGCGCGTCATCATTCAACGAGATGTTGCACAGATTCCTAATGAATTATTAGACACTAAAGATAAACGCATAGCGACTTCAGATTTTTTAACTCGAACAGTTGATACTCAATTAAAGCATTTTAATCGTACAGTGAAAGGTTCAGGAAAAAATGGAAAAATCTTTATTGATCATCCAGGTCAAGAAATACTTGAACGTACATCTGTGGTCATTAATGATAAAGAAATTGAAATACGTATTGAAGTTGGACTGCCAGCAGCTGGACGTAAGATTCTAGGAAAAATAGCATCACACACGATAATGCAAGGCATTCCTCAAATAGTGGAAAAAGCCATACGATATGATAATTTAAATCAACAAGCATTGAAAGAACAGGTTACGTTAAAACTAGATCAAACTTATATTAGACAACAACTTGAAACAGAACACTTAGTCGCTTTTGTAGCAAATGGTTCAATTTTACCAAGAAAAAGTGGTGTGTCAGACGCTCCAATGAAAGGAGCAATTCAATTCACAAGTCCTAAGAAATTTGAACATACAATCAAACTTCCAAGTGGTCGGGCAGTTACAGGGATGGCTATTCCGCAAGGGATCACACTCATTGTTGGAGGAGGTTACCATGGTAAGTCGACATTATTAGAAGCACTGGAACGTAGTGTATATGATCATATTCAACATGACGGACGAGAATATGTGGTGACTCAAAATGATGCAATGAAAATACGCGCTGAAGATGGCCGAAATGTTGAAAATGTTAATATTAGTCCATTTATTGATAATCTACCGGGAAAGAAAGATACGACACACTTTTCTACGGAAAATGCGAGTGGTAGTACCTCTCAAGCGACAAATGTAATAGAAGCATTGGAAGCAGAGACCTCATTATTGTTAATTGACGAAGACACGTCTGCAACTAACTTTATGATTAGAGATGGCCGTATGCAAAAGTTGATTGCGCCTGACAAAGAACCTATTACGCCATTTTCTAATAAAGTGAAACCATTGTATGACGATTACAATGTCTCAACTATACTTATTGTTGGCGGGTCTGGTGATTACTTTGATGTTGCTGACCAAGTACTTATGATGGATGAATATCATTTGAAAGACGTTACAAAAGAAGCAAAACGTATTGCGGATACAGATGGATATAAAAGAGACGTTGATAAACAACAATCATTTGGTACACGTGTAGAGCGCATTCCTTTAACAGCTTCATTTTCTAAAAAAGGAAAAGAGGATCGTTTCAAATCAAAAGGATTACGTTCTATACTATATGGTCATGATCATATTTATCTTGGAGGGTTAGAACAACTTGTTGACGAAAGTCAAACCCAAGCATTAACAGTCATGTTGGATTACTTCAGACATCAGGGGATAGATAATCATACTTCAATGATTCAAGCAACGAATGAGATGTATAACCTTATTGAACGTGAAGGCTTAGAAGCAATTTCTCATTTCCACGGTCATCCAGGTTATCTTGCATTACCTCGTAAACAAGAATTCATAGGTACTTTGAATCGATATAGAGGGTTGAAAGTGAAATAACCATAAATAAGAAGCCCTTCAAAATTTTGTAATGAAGGACTTCTTATTTGAATTTAAATAATGTTTTTTACAATATTCCCGTCTAAGCCAACAATTTTAATATTATTAGGATCTTTTAATATACTGATATTCTCTAAAGGGTTATCATTTAAAATTATAAAATCTGCTTTTTTATTTTTATCAATTGTTCCAATTTCATTTTCATAGCCTAAACACTCTGCTGCAATTTTAGTAGAAGCTAAAATTGCTTGCATAGGAGTCATGCCATTTTCAACCATTAATTCTAACTCACGGAGATTAGTACCATGTTTAAATACTCCAGCATCAGTTCCCATAGCAATCTTAACTCCTGCTTCGACTGCTTTTCTAAAGCTTTTAGAATGAGCTTCAATAACTTCTTTTGATTTATCAATAGAAGCTTCAGACATACCTAATTCTTCTGCATATTCAATCACAGAAACAGGAGCTAAAAGTGTAGGAACTAAGAACATATCTTTTTCTTTCATACCAGAAATTGCTTCATCGTCAAGAAAAATACCGTGTTCAATTGAATGTATACCTGCTTCTATGCAATTTTTAATACCCTGTGTTCCTTGTGCATGAGCCATAACTTTTCTATTACCTCTAAATTGAGCTTCTTGTACCATAACTTTAAGTTCTTCAACTGAAAATTGTGTGAAATGAGGATGATCAGTAGGACTTGTAACACCACCAGTGGCATGAACTTTTATAACATCTGCTCCTGCTCGTAACATTTCTCTAACTTTTTTACGTACTTCTTCAACTCCATCACAAATACCATTAGGTAAACCTGGATAATCTTCAATAAACGTCGGAAGTGGCATACCAGATTTTGTCATTTTATCACCATGACCACCAGTAATAGTTAAGGCATTAACACTTATTTGCATTCTTGGTCCTAAAATTAATCCATCTTCTACAGCTTGCTTAATACCTTGATCAGCACCTAAAGCATCTCTAACAGTTGTTACTCCTGCATTGATTGTACGTTGCAAATGATTAATAGCTTTATAAAAATTGTAAGAAAAGGGACGTGCAAATTTTTCATTAATTGGTCCCATCTCTTCAATGATATGAACATGACTATCTATCATACCTGGTAAAATATATTTATTTGAACCATCAATTATATCTTTATCATTTACTTCTAAATTTTGCCCAATATTTTCAAATCTTCCATTTTTTATATATATATCAATATTTGTTTGAATATCTTTTCCATTACCATCAATTAAATTAATATTTTTAATTATCATAGTATTTCCCCCAATTAAATAAAGTTCATAATGATACCTGTTAAAACTACTGAAGCTATCGTAACAGATGTAAATCCGCCAATTAACATTGGACTTAATAGCTCTTTAAATAACGCTTCTTTTTCTTTATCATTTGTAGCAATTGAACGACTAACTTCTTCGCAAAGTAAATAATCTCCCGGAAAACCATATAATGCGGTTAAAGCAACTGGTATAGATTTTGAGTATCTCCACCCAACTAATTTTGCTGCGATTGCTCCTCCTATTAATATTCCTATAGCCCCTGTTAATAAGATAAGAGTAATTGCTGGAAGATGGTGCCATAAATCGCTGGGTGTTATGTCGCCCATGGATCCGATTACAATCAACATTATTGATACAACTAAGATTGTAAACGATTTGTTTTTTTCTGCTTCAGATTGTTCAAATAATCCAATTTTCAATCCTAATACTCCAAAAGCTAAGCTAATAATCGAATAATGAATGTGTGTAAGATTTCCTATAATAAAAGCTAAAGTTGCTAATACAAACATGATAAATAACCTTAAGACATCATTTTGCAAAATAGGGAATCTTTTATGTAATGATTTTTTTTGTTTATTTTCATTTTTAATAGATGAGTCTTCTAATTGCTCTTTTTTTAGATTATGAGAGATATAGTAATTTCCATATTTCTTCATAAAGAATGAACTCAATGGTAAACCGATTACACTTTGTAGCCCTTGTATTAATGCAGGTAAAACAATTAAATAATTTAAATTTAATTGTTTTAATTTATCAATTGTAATTAATAGAGCGACTATTCCACCTGCAATTGGACCAACTCCAGAAGCAGCAGTTCTAAAATCAAATACTAAAGAAACGACTATTAGAATTAGTGTAGTAGACCCAATGATTCCGCATAAAGAAATAATAACTGCTTTCCACTGCTTTTTTAAAATAGATAAGGGCATCATAGTGCCCATATGCATAATTGCAGGAGCAATAGCAATAGCACCTAATGAAGGCAAAACTGCTGTTTTTAAAATAGTATTAGGCAAAATTCCAACCCATTTTAATAATAAAAAGCTAATCATAGCAGTTAATAGCATAGGCACACGTGCTTTTGTAAAGAAAGAAATAATTTCACCTAATGCAAGCAAAGAAAATAAAATAGTAGCAGAAATAAGAGGTTCATGTATCATGCACATCACATCCTTTCAATATAAAAGTAATACTAACATTTTAAGAAAAAATGTTAGTATAAAATTCTAAATTTTCTAAAAATTACCTAGACACGCAATATATAGGAAATATGTAACATGATGATAATAGAACAGAATTTATCTCAACGAATGCTAATACTTTAAAACATTTGAGACAATGAAATATGTCTTAGATGTTTTAAACATATTTCTTTATTAATCGCGCGCGATTGTTTATACTAAAATAAATCTTGCACGATTGAAAAGAGGTGTTGTATTGGACAAGAATGAGATGACTTTAGCAAATCAACTATGTTTTTCAGCATATAATGTGAGCCGGTTATTTGCTCAATTTTATGAACAACAACTAAAACCATTTGGATTAACCTATTCACAGTATTTAGTTTTACTTGCTCTATGGGAAGAAGATCAACGGACATTACACGAAATTGGTAAGCAACTTGACTTATCGAGTAATACATTAACGCCACTGCTAAAAAGATTAGAACAAGCCGGTTGGGTGACAAGAACTCGTGCAGCAACAGACAAACGTCAATTAATTGTGGCATTAACTGATAAAGCCTATCAGCAACAAAACGCCATCTTTGAAGCGGTAGCTGATTGTTTACCTTCGAATATGAACAAAGCAGATTATAGCCAAGCTAAAGATATATTAAATCAATTAGAACATACGTTGAAACAACTCACTAAAAAATAAAGAATAGGATGAGCTATATGAAAAAATATGATGTTACATTTATTGGTAGTGGACATGCCGCATGGCATGCAGCTTTAACATTAAAAGAAGCAGGTAAAGAGGTAGCTATTATTGAAAAAGAACGTATTGCTGGAACATGTACGAATTGGGGGTGTAATGCCAAAATCTTACTTGAGAATCCGTTTGAAGTATTAGAAGAAGCAACGCATTATCCAGGTATCATTGAATCAAATGATCTTAAAGTAAATTGGTCTAACTTAATGGATTACAAACATCAAGTTATTAACCCTATGGCAGATGTCCTAAAATCAATGTTCGAAAAACAAGATATTGACGTCTACATGAGTGCGGGTGTAATTAAAGATGAACATACAGTTGAAGTAAATGGCGATACATTAGAAACAGAAAACATTGTCATTGCGACTGGTCAACACAGTCATAAATTACCTATTGAAGGACAAGAATATACACATGACAGCCGTGACTTCTTATCAATGGAAGAAGCACCTAAAAGTATCACATTCATCGGTGGTGGTATTATCAGTATAGAATTTGCGTCTATCATGATTAAAACAGGTGCTGACGTTCATGTAGTTCATAATACGGATGAAATTTTACCAGGATTTAACCGTGATCATGTAGATAAATTGGTTGAAAAGTTAGAAAATGAAGGTGTTAAATTCTATCTAAATGAAAATACAACTGCAGTTAAAAAAGATGGAGACACATTTACACTTACAACTGAATCAGGTTTATCCATCGAGACAGCATATGTACTTGATGCAACAGGAAGAGTGCCAAATGTTGGAGGTATTGGATTAGAGAATGTCGGCATTAATTATAGTAAAAAAGGAATCGAAGTTGATGAATATTTAAGAACTAATGTTAAAAATATTTATGCAAGTGGCGATGTATTAAATAAAGCAGTTCCTAAATTAACGCCAACTGCGACATTCGAATCAAACTACATTGCTGCACATATTTTAGGTATGGCACAAAATGAGATTCAGTATCCAGCTATTCCTTCAGTACTATATTCACTTCCACGTCTATCTCAAATTGGTGTGACTGTAGAAAAAGCCAAAGAAAATGATCAATATACAGTAAAACATATCCCATTCGGTAAACAAATGGTTTTTGAATATAAAAACGAAACAGAAGCTGAAATGTATATCGTATTAGATGACAATAAACGTTTAGTAGGTGCTGAAATTTATGCAAGCGATGCTAACGATTTAGTAAATTTACTTGTATTTATCATTAATCAACGTATGACGTCACAAGATTTAAACCAACTTATCTTTGCATTCCCAGGTACTTCAAGTGGTGTCATTGATTTATTAAAAATGAATATGTTATAAGATAATCTAAGTGACAAGTTATTAAGTAGATAATAAATATCCTCTCTTCAAAAAATATTGAAGAGAGGATGCTTATATTTCACTTATGATGATGATTAATGCGTCTGTACCTTGTTAAGTAAGGTATGGACGTATTTTTTATAGTGATTAATAATGTTTAAAAACATTCAAAACGTAAATACACATAATGTAAGAAAAAACGAATACAATTTCATTTGGAGGGATGTTAGTATGACTAAAGAATTTCAATCAAATGGTGTAACAGTAGAAATACCAGAAGAATTAGAATCTGTAGTAGCGTTAGAATATTCATTTGTAGAAGCGTTAGCAAAATTAGACATTAATGTAACCGGCATTGCAGATGATAAAGATGAAAATAATTTAGATGAATCGGTTAAACATTTAGTTGGTAATTATACGTCTGTAGGCTCTCGTCTAGAACCCGACACAGAATTAATTAAAAAAGCAGAACCACAATTGATTGTAGCTGATAAAACAAGACATGAGTCAATATTTGAAAAATTAAATGCGATTGCACCAACTGTATTATTAGATAGTTTTGATGCAAACTACGATCAAAGTATTGAAACATTTAAAACAATTGCAGAACTTGTTTCTAAAGAAGATAAAGGTCGCGAACAAGTCGCGCAACATAATGATAAAGTTGAAAGTTTAAGTAAAGATGTTAAACTTGATAAAAATCAATCAACAATCGCTGCAGTGCCTACACATAATGGCTTATACGTACATGCCTCTCAATCCTATGTAGGCCAATTCTTACAAAAAGTAGGGTTCAATGGTTCTGTTCCTGAAGATATGGAGAACCATCTACCTGAATATATGGGTGCAGATTACTTAAAAGTAGATACAGACCGATTTGCAAGTTTTAATCCAGATCGTATATTTATTATGGTAGATGAAGATAATAAAGATGATTATGAAAAATTAAAAGAAACTGAAGATTGGTCAAATATTGAAGCGGTTCGTAATCAACGTGTGCATGACGTCAATCGTGAACGTTGGGCGAAATACAGAGGCCTAATCGCATCAGAACTAATCTTAGAAGACTTAACAAATATTGAAGAATAAAGTTATTTATTTCTAGAATTCATATTTTGGGGTAAGACAGAAAGTTGTCTTACCCCATGTTTTATATTAAAATGTCAATTTAAAATATGATAACGTATGAGATGAATAATTAAACGTGCTACGACAGATACAACAATATCCTGACTTATTCATTTACCTATTAAAAATTTAGACGAAGTAATCCAAGATATTAAACATATTAGAGTGGAAAAAGATATTCAAGTTATCATTGAAACCATTATAAATCAAGACATTTAAAAAGGTTGGTCTTTCATATTAAGAAAGGACCAACCTTTTGTATATTAACACTGCGGGGTGTCTTATTTATTGTTTTTTAATTCTAAGAATTTTTCAGCTACAGCTTTACCAGATTGTGGATTTTGTCCAGTAATGATATGACCGTCAATCACAGCGAATTGACTCCAATTGTCACCTTTTTCGTAATGTGCACCACGATTTTTAAGTTCATCTTCTGTTAAATAAGGTACTTTATCTGCTAAGCCAACTGCTTCTTCTTCAGTATTAGAAAAACCAGTTACAGTTTTACCATTAATAATAGAGTTACCTTCACTATCTGTAACATTTAATAGACCAATAGCACCATGACATACAGAAGAAACTGCACCGTTATTTTCATAAATGTTACGTGTTAATTCTTGTAAACCTTTATTATCTTTGAAGTCCCAAATTGTTCCGTGACCGCCTGCGTAATAGATAATATCATAATCTTCAGCACGTACAGCATCTGGTGTAAGTGTACTACCAAGACGTGTCATGAAGTCGTTATCTTGATAATATTTCCAATCTAATTCAGACATCATATCTTCTTGTAGACTTGCAGGATCGATAGCTGTATAGCCACCTTCTGGACTAATATAGTCGATATCATAACCATTTTTGTATAATACATCTGCAAAGTGAACGACTTCACCCAACCATAATCCAGTTGGACGATTCATATCAGGATATTTTGAAACGCTTGTAACTACAACTAATGCTTTACTCATCGTATACCTCCTAAATTGTTTACGTAATTCATAATTACCCATTTTTAAAGAGGAATAACACATGCTAGGTATATTTTTTATATTAAAATATAATTTCATTTGATTGAAAATAATTTTACAAAAGTGGTTTGAATCATCTTAATGGGGGTACATACTAATATACAATTTACCAATTCTATGAATTCGTAAAAGTATCCTCACTAGTCAATAGATTAGTGAGGGTTTTTGTGTTCTAATGATAGATAAATTATACTTGTAGTAATCTTTAAATATAAAAAAGGAGAGATCATAATGGCCCATGATAATGGAAAATTAAATTGGTCAAGTTTAATCATTGGTACGCTATTACTGATTATTGCTGTGGTTATATTTAGTAATCCAGTTCAAAACTTCTATACATTGACTTGGTTGATTGGCTTACTCATTATGATAGGCGGTGTCATTCAACTTTTATTCCGTCGTACGACAAAAAAACTCGTAGGTGTAAATACAAAATTAATTTTAATTAATGGTATTATCGATTTAATCTTTGGCATTCTAGTTGTATTTAATGTTGGAGCAAGTTCAGTATTCTTTGTATTTATGTTTGCGTTTTGGTTTATTTTCAGTTCGGTTATCGGTCTGTTTACACTATCACAACAACATCAATTACGCGGTTTATCAATTATCGTAAATATCCTAGGTATTATTTTAGGGATTATCTTATTATTTAATCCAATGATGGGTATGATTTTTGTTTCAACATTAATCGCATTTACATTCGCAGTCCTAGGTGTGACATACGTCATTGATGGTCTAGCATAATATATTTATTTAAACATATTAAATTTTAAACTCTTCACTACTGTAATAGTGAGGAGTTTTTCTTTTAAAAAAGAATGTCTATTGTGTTGAATGAAAAATAAAGTTGATATACAGAATATGACGTAAGTATTAGAATGATAATTGATAAAATACATGAACATGTTTAGGAGGAAATCTCGTGAATTACAATTTTGATGAAATTATTGATCGTCGTTATACCAATGCAATGAATGTGGAAGGCTATAAAGGCTATCTTTTTGGTGATGCAGATACGTCAGATTTAAAAGATAATGATGAACTGATTCGTATGTGGGTAGCAGATATGGATTTTAGTACACCAGAAGTCGTATTAAATGCGATTCGTGAACGTTTAAATAAGAAAATTTTAGGCTACACAAACGTCTTCGGTTCTGAATATTATGAAGCTTTTGTATCTTGGACAAAGAAACGTTATGGTTTCACTTTCCCGCAAGAGCATCTCGTATTCTCTCATGGTATTGTGGCTGGGTTAATTGAACTTGTAGGTTATATTTGCGATAAGGATGATAAAGCATTAATTGTCACGCCGAGTTATGGACCATTTAAAATGGCATGTGATAAAAATCATATTTCAACAGTATATTCTCCACTAATCAATCATCATGGATATTATGAGATTGATTTTGATGATGTACGTAAAAAAGTAGAAACAGAAAATATTAAATTATGTATTTTTGCGAATCCACATAATCCAACGGGACGTGTCTGGTCAGAAGAAGAGTTAGCCACATTGGGCCAAATTATGAAAGACAATGATATATGGCTCATTTCAGATGAAATCCATTGTGATATCAAACGTTCAGGTCAATCACATGTGCCATTTGCCAAAGCTGTCCCAGATTACGACAAAATCATCACAACTATGTCTCAAAGTAAAGCCTTCAACATTGCAGGTTTGATGTTTTCAAATATCATTATTCAAAATGAATCACTTCTAAAAACTTGGAACACACACCACTTTGGTACGGAAAATCCTCTAAGTGTGGTTGCCACTCAAGCTGCTTATGAAAAAGGCGAAGATTGGTTACAAGCAATGAATCATTATTTAGATGATAACTTTAACTATTTAGCAGATTTTCTAGAAAAAGAGCTACCGCATGCAGAATTTAAAATTCCGGAGGCGACGTATTTAGCTTGGGTAGATTTAAGCTATTATATTAAAGAAAAAGATATTGATGAATCAATGGCGAAATTCTTTATTAAACACGCTGGTGTCATCATTGAAGGTGCAGAGCAATTTGTTCATAACGCAGAGGGTCATATTAGAATTAATATTGCAGTTCCTAGAGAAGTGATGAAAAAGGGACTACAGAAAATAAAAGCGGCTTTAGTTTAAATAGGAGTGACATATCATGGCTATTATTGAACCCTCACACATAGGTCATACACCATTTCAACGATTATTAGGTCATCACGAAGACATTATGAAGACGTGGTCAGCATTGAGTGACACGCTAGAAAATACTAGCGCGTTAAACGCAGAACTTAAAGAAGATATACGCCGTATGCTAGCTCAGAAAAATGGTTGCCAATATTGTAAGGCAAAAGGCAAGCCTACCGGGAGTCTAACAGATGAAAAATCAGCAATATGTATAGGATTTACAGAAGTCTATATCAAACTGGGAGATCAAATACCTACAACGTACACAGAAATCTTAAAGTCTCATTTATCAGATAAAGAAATTATCGAACTTATTACATTCATCACATTTACAAATGCCCAACAACAATTCGGTGCGATTATGAAATTACAACCTTAAATAAAAGGACTCTAGCTTAGGTTAGAGTCCTTTTATAATTTTAATTTAAAATAACATTCCCCAAATCGTCTGCAAGGTGTGGTTTTCGATAATAATAAATAAACCCAGTCCAATATACACAACTGTCATAATCCATCGACTGAATTTTTCTACGGTTTCACCAATTTCTGGAATAGATGCAAGCTTCTGTGCAGTAAATACTAAGACATAGATTAAAATTAAAAAGACGATTAATGTCACAATAAGTTCAGATATGCTAAGCGTGACGAAATAAGGTACAAATAAACCAATATTGTCTGCTCCGCAACTCGCGATAGTGACTAACGCGACGGTACCAATTAATTTAGTTAGACCATGTTTATCTAGTTCTTGCTTCGCTCTTTTTTCTCCTTCACAATCATCAAAAATAGCTACTTTTAATCCTAAATAGATAGGAATAAGACCAAGTAATCCTAAAATCCATTTTTCAGGTACATAATTTAAGACAAAAGCAAAGAATAAACTTACGACAATCAATGTCACAGATCCTACATATTGACCAATATAAATATTTCTATATTCTTTTTTTGTATGTGCTCGTGCAAAGAAAATAAGTAATATGACAAGTAAATCTACTGCAGTTGCGATATATAATATAGCAGCGGTAATAATAGTTTGAATCATGGCATAAACTTCCTTTTAAAAGTGATATTGAATAAAGTATATCGTATTTCAAATAATAATTATATAGATTTTATTTTAAAAATTTTACCAACTTTTTAATGCTTTCATTATATATATAAAATAAATAATCTTAAACACTTAATAGTTTGAAAATTCAAAATATAAGGTGTAAAATAAAGGTGAAGAGATAAGAAAGCGCTTACAAAATATCTCTTTATAATAAAAATGATAAAAGTTCTCTTATGAAAGGAGGCGTTCATTCATGAGTGAATCATATGATGTGATTGTCATTGGAGCTGGACCTGGTGGCTATGTTTCAGCGATTCGTGCTGCGCAATTAGGCAAAAAAGTCGCAGTCATTGAGAAATTTAATGCTGGGGGAACTTGTCTAAATGTCGGATGTATTCCATCTAAGACATTATTAGAACATGGTGAGAAAGCATATAACATTCAAGTTGCCAATGACTGGGGAATTACAACAAAAGAGTTAAACATTGACTTCCCTAAATTTGTACAACGTAAAAAGAAAGTTGTACAAACACTTACGGGTGGCGTTAAACAGTTACTAAAGAAAAATAAGGTAGCTTACATTGAAGGAGAAGCAAGCATATCGAAAGATTTAAAAGTAAAAGTAAATGATGAAATATATCAAGCGAAAGATATCATCCTAGCAACTGGTAGTAAACCATTTGTACCACCGATTGCAGGACTAGATAAAGTGAAATATGAAACTACAGATACATTTTTCGACTTAAAAGAATTGCCTAAAGAATTGGCGGTAATTGGCGGTGGTGTTATCGCAACAGAACTTGCTTCATCAATGGCTGATCTCGGTGTTAAAGTAACCATTGTTGAAGTAGCAGATGATATTTTACTTACGGAAATTGATGATACAAGAGAATTGTTAAAGTCACATTTAGAAAATCAAGGTATTCATATTATTACAAAAGCTAACATTAAAACAGTAGATAAGACTAAGGTTGTGCTTGATGGTCAAGATGACGTAAGATTTGATACTTTACTTGTCGCAACTGGCAGACAACCAAATACACAAGTGGCTAAAGATTTAAATTTAGAGATGGATGGCAAGTTCTTTAAAGTGGATGACCATTATCAAACAAGTCAAACACATGTGTATGCTATTGGTGATTTAGTAAAAGGTTATCAACTTGCTCATGCTGCAAGTGCACATGGTATTCATGTAGCAGAAACACTCGCTGGAGAGCAACCACCACTTGTACATCAAGAAAACATTACACGTTGTATTTATACACGTCTTGAAGCAGCTTCAATTGGTTTATCAGAAGCACAAGCAAAAGAAGCGGGATACGATGTAAAAGTCACACAATCTGCATTTCAAGGTAATGCAAAAGCACTCATCAAAGGGGAAAACGAAGGATTCATTAAATTGATTATTGATAAAAAATACGGAGAAGTACTTGGTGCCTTTATTGTAGGACCTCATGCGACAGATTTAATTGGTGAAATTTTAGGGGTAAAAGCATCAGAAGGTACAATCCATGAATTATCTCAAATTATTCAACCACATCCAGCATTATTAGAAGCAATTGGCGAGGGTGCGGATGCATACTTTGGTTCTGCCATTCACATGTAGTTATTACACTTACGCCCTATGAAAGATAGGAGGAATTGACAATGAAAATGGAAAAAGAACAAGCACGTTGGATTTATAAAACAATGAACGAGATTCGATTTTTTGAAGAGAAAGTACACAAAATTTTTAGTGATGGCCAAATACCAGGATTTGTGCATTTATATGTAGGTGAAGAAGCAGTTGCAACAGGTGTGATGTCACAATTAAGCGATGATGATTATATTACAAGTACACACCGTGGTCATGGTCATGCCATTGCAAAAGGTTGCGACTTAAATGGTATGATGGCGGAAATTATGGGCAAACGTGATGGTTTAGGTCATGGTAAAGGTGGCTCAATGCATGTTGCTGAAATTGATAAAGGGATGCTCGGTGCCAATGGTATCGTAGGTGGCGGTTTTGGTCTTGCGATTGGTGCAAGTATTTCAATTATTAACCAAGGTAAAGAGAATGTGGCTGTTTGCTTCTTTGGTGATGGTGCCGCAAACGAAGGTACATTCCATGAAGGTTTAAACTTCGCTTCAATTTTAAATTTACCAGTTATCTTTGTCTGTGAAAATAATCAATTCGCTGAAGGTACAACACATGATTATGCAAGTGCATCTGAAACGATTGCGGAACGTGCTTCTGCATATAATATGCCAGGCGTACGTGTAGACGGTATGGATGTTTTAGAAGTCTATAAAGCGACACAAGAGGCAGTAGAACGTGCTAAAAAAGGTGAAGGTCCTACATTAATAGAATGTGATACGTATCGTAAATATGGTCACTTTGAAGGTGACGAACAAAAAGTAAAATCACCAGATGATCGTAATGCGGATAAAAATGCTACTGTAGAATTCAGAAAACAAGCGATTGAAGAAGGCTGGTTAACTGAAGAAGAAGCTGATGATATTGAAAAAACAGCTGAACAAGCCGTAGAAGATGCTGTGAAATTCGCAGATGAAAGTGAATTACCAGATGAAGATTCACTATACAAAGATGTTTTTGCATAAGAAATCATTAAAATATTAAAACGAATGAACAGATAAGAACAAATGACCTAACCATATGAGGAGGTTTTTACGATGAGTGAAGAACGTAGATTAACATTTATGGGCGCGATTAATGAAGCAATTGACCAATCTATGAAGGAAGATGAAAATGTCATCTTAATTGGTACAGACGTTTCAGGTGGCGCTAAGGTAGAACATATTAAAGATGATGATACATTTGGCGGTGTGTTCGGAGTAACAAAAGGCCTTGCTAAAAAATATAGTCGTAAACGTGTTATCGATACACCTATTTCTGAACATATTACATTAAGTGCAGCTGTAGGGGCAGCTGCAACAGGATTACGCCCAATCGCAGAACTTATGTTTAACGACTTTATCGGATTTGGTTTAGATCCAATTTTAAACCAAGGCGCAAAAATGAGATATATGTTTGGCGGTAAAGCTAAAATTCCATTAGTTGTACGTACAGTTCATGGCGCTGGCGCAAGTGCCGCAGCCCAACACTCTCAATCTTTATACAATATGTTTGCAACGATTCCAGGTGTTAAAGTGGTCGTACCATCAAACCCATATGATGCAAAAGGATTATTGATGTCAGCCATTCAAGATGATAACTTAGTTGTCTTTTCTGAAGATAAAACATTACTTGGTCAAAAAGGTAATGTACCGGAAGAACCATACACAATTGAAATTGGTAAAGCCAATGTGACACATGAAGGTGACGATTTAACGATTGTTGCAATTGGTAAAATGGTTGCTGTAGCTGAAGAAACAGCTGAACGACTAGAAGAAGATAATGTTTCAGTGGAAGTCATTGACTTACGTTCAGTATCTCCTTGGGATCAAGATACAGTGTTAGAATCAGTGAAAAAGACAGGTCGTTTAATTGTCATTGATGAGTCTAGTCCACAATGTAACATTGCTGGTGACGTAGCATCTGTGATTGGTGATATTGGATTCGATTACTTAGACGGCCCAATCAAAAAAGTGACTGCACCAGACACACCAGTACCATTTGCATCAAACTTAGAAGCTGCATATATACCAAATGCAGATAAAGTATTAGACATAGCATCTGAATTAATTGATGACTTAAAAAAGGCTAACGCGTAGGGAGGTGTATCACAATGAGTGAAAATATTATTATGCCAAAACTCGGTATGACAATGAAAGAAGGTACTGTAGAAGAATGGTTTAAATCAGAAGGTGATACAGTAGAAGAAGGCGAAAGCATTGTCACAATTAGCTCTGAAAAATTAACCAACGACGTTGAAGCACCTGCGAGTGGTACATTATTAAAAATTAAAGTACAAGCAGGCGAAGATGCAAAAGTAAAAGCAGTGCTCGGTATCATCGGAGAAGAAGGCGAAGATACAGGAAGCGATGACGATGACGGCTCTGAAGAAGAAACAAAAGATAATAAAGACAACGACACAACTTCAGAAGATAAAAAAGTACCTTCAACTGAAGAACAATCTGATAAAAAAGATACAGAAAAAGAAGTGAAGCCTGAACAACGAGAACGTATTTTTATCTCTCCATTAGCACGTAATATGGCTGAAGATAAAGATCTTGATATCACAAGAATTAAAGGTACAGGTGGAAATGACCGGATTACAAAATTAGATATTCAACGTGTAGAATCAGATGGTTATGATTATGAAGGTGAAGCGGCTTCGTCTAAAGAAGGTACATCTTCAACAGCACAAAGCTTTGATGTATCTAGCATTGGCGAAGGTCTAAATCCAATGCGTCAACGTATCGCTCAAAATATGCGTCAAAGTCTTCATAATACAGCTCAATTAACATTACATCGTAAAGTCAATGCAGATCGTCTATTAGATTTTAAAAATCGATTATCTGAAGAATTAAAAGATGCAGATCAAGATGTGAAATTAACTGTAACTGCACTATTAGCCAAAGCAGTTGTGTTAGCTCTTAAAGATTATGGCGCAATGAATGCACGTTATGAAAATGGTAAATTAACTGAATATGACGATGTGCATCTTGGCATCGCAACATCACTTGACGAAGGCTTAATGGTACCAGTGATTAACAATGCAGACACAAAAAGCATTGGTGCTTTAGCACATGAAATTAAAACATCAGCTGAAGCAGTTCGTGAAGGTAATACAGGTGATGTTCAACTTAGTGGCGCAACATTTACAATTACAAATATGGGGGCAAGTGGCATCGAATACTTCACACCAATCTTAAACTTAGGTGAAACAGGTATCTTAGGAGTTGGTGCTTTAGCTAAAGAGCTTGTTCTTGAAGGAGATAATGTAAAACAAGTCGCTCGCATCCCATTAAGTTTAACCTTCGATCATCAAATTTTAGACGGTGCAGGCGCAGCTGACTTCTTAAAAGTACTTGCAAAATATATTGAAAATCCATATCTATTGATGTTATAGATAATAAATAACTTTTTATCATAAAGACCTCCAGGAGTCTGAAATACTTCTGGGGGCTTTATTTATACTCAACTATCTTACATTATAAGTTAGTTGACGTAGCTATAATGTTATACTATCTTATATTATAAGATAGTTAGTAAAAGGTGATCACATGACAATATCTAATCAAATAATGAAAGGGCTTTTAGATGGAGCAATTTTAGGTCTTATTGCAAAAGGAGAAACGTATGGATATGAAATTCTTGAGAAATTAAAGGAACATCAATTTCCTGAAATTAGTGATGGCAGTATTTATCCAGTGCTCTTAAGACTAGATAAAAAAGGTTATGTACATACAACCATGCGTAAATCCGACAACGGCGGACCTAAGCGTAAATACTACACTATTTCAGAAAGTGGACTCAAAGAACTACAACAGTTTAAGAAAAAGTGGCAAGCTCTTAATGAAGGTATGGATCATATATTCAGGAGTGATAATAATGATAAGTAAAGAAAAAGAAGACTACTTATTTAAGTTAAAGGCTGAACTTTTATTTAGAGGCAAAGATGAACATGAGGTTAATGATATTATAGAAGAATTAAGAGATCATTTAGCACTTGCTGAAAAGAATCACGATGATGTTAGTGATATTCTAAATACTCCAGTAAAAGATTATGCTGATCAATTCTCAGAATATATAATTTTAACTAGGGGATTGTTTAAATACTTAGCTTTATTTTCAGCATTTATGCTAGCTATTTTTATTATCCCAAATTTTTTTACAGAACAACTTAATATAACAATTGGTTTTATTATTAATATCTTATTTATCTTTTGTATAACTACGATTTTACCTTTTTTCTTAATTAGAAAGGGTCTCGTAAAGTATGGAGAGCAACGACGAGTATATATTTATGCTTTTATATGGGGGGCAGTTATTTTTGGACTCATCTTATTAAGTACGTATCTTACAAAACACTATCCCATTTATCATATCATTACACTAACTGAATCAAAAAGTGTGATAATAGGACTGATTCTGTTGTTAATTGTAATGACTTTATCTGTTATTTTGAAACAGCGTTTGTTCGCTTTAGTGATATTTATTGTTTGTTTACCAGATATAATTGGATGGGTAGTTAAAATATACAGTCGCTCAGAATCTCAATCTAGTATTGTTTCACTAATTGTAGCCATTGCTTTATTGTTAATATTGAATATTGCATTTTTCATCTTTACATTTAAAAAACGTAAAAATAAAGTGAAGGAGTGATTTATTATGTCAGAAAATCAAAATCAAGGTTGTATAAAATGTGGTCATACAGAAGTGGAAGAAGGTACATTGTCTGCAACAGGATCTGGTATATCTAAATTATTAGATGTACAACATAATAATTTTAAGACGATAACTTGTAAAAATTGTGGATATACCGAATTTTATAAACAAGATAGAAACAGAAGTAGAGACTTTATTGATTTGTTCTTTGGAGGATAAGTCAATTCGAGAAACAGCAGTAATCCCAGTGGATACTGCTGTTTTAATATATAAGTAAGACTTCGGGTTGTGTGAAGTTAGACTTTCGGATGTCTAAAAGTTGTAAAAACTATTTAATATATTGACTTGATATTTATGGGATTTTAAGTCATTGTATAAGTATAGGTTAAATAACCTATAATTTAATAATCTCTGCTAGGGGTGCTTTATATTGCTGAAAGGAACATCATGTTCCAACCCTTTGAACCTGATCTAGTTAATACTAGCGTAGGGAAGCCAGTGAGTGACTTTACAATGACATATGGATGTTTTCATAGTTTGATGAAAAGGTCAATTTAACTATTAATCATTTTCTTCATTATGATACTTACATATATTTTCGTATACATTCACTTATTCTTATGCATTCAGTAT
Organism: Staphylococcus sp. CoH_129_LAB_1; assembly: GCF_058191515.1. Lineage (NCBI taxonomy): Bacteria > Bacillati > Bacillota > Bacilli > Caryophanales > Staphylococcaceae > Staphylococcus > Staphylococcus sp. CoH_129_LAB_1. Next base: position 49,665 of record NZ_JBXWKZ010000010.1, read on the forward strand.
TAAGCTGAATGCTTTTTTTATGAATCATATCATCAGTGATATTTAGACCCTTCTAGTATTTAGGAGGCAATGTCAATGGAACAAGAAAAAATCAATTTTAAAAGAACTTTTCCAGCAAGTAAACGTATTTTTAAAAAAGGCGAGGGTAATGATAGTGATATCTTTGTACCATTCAGAGAAATCGAACTCTCTGACACACAACTAGAACAACGCAGTTTTCAAAATGATCCTGTCGTTGTTTATGACACAGCAGGTCCTTATCATGATGAAAGTTACGAGGTAGATATTAATCGTGGACTACCAAAAGTACGTGATGAATGGATTGAGGCGCGTGATGATGTGGAACATTATGAAGGTCGCCGTATTCAATCGATTGATAATGGTTTTTCAAAAGAAGGTCATAAAAACTATGTAGCTCATCCATTTGAATATCAACCAAGACGTGGTAGTAAAGAGACACCTGTGACACAAATGTACTACGCTAAACAAGGGGTTATTACAAAGGAAATGAAATTTGTGGCGATTAGAGAACAAGTTGAGCCAGAATTTGTTCGAGATGAAATTGCAAGGGGTCGCGCCATTATCCCAAATAACATTAACCATCCAGAATCAGAACCTATGATTATTGGGAAAAACTTCTCTGTCAAAATTAATGCGAATATTGGCAACTCAATTGTGTCTTCTTCTATTGAAGCAGAAATTGAAAAATTAGTATGGGCTACACACTGGGGTGCAGATACGATTATGGATTTATCTACAGGTAAAAACATCCATACTACGCGCGAATATTTATTACGTAATTCGCCTGTTCCAGTGGGAACTGTACCGATTTATCAAGCATTAGAAAAGGTAAATGGGGTAGCTGAAGATTTAACATGGGAAGCATATCGAGATACATTAATCGAACAAGCAGAACAAGGGGTTGACTACTTTACGATTCATGCTGGTTTACGTCTTCACTATATTCCATTAACTGTAGATCGTTTAACTGGTATTGTATCTCGTGGTGGTTCAATCATTGCACAATGGTGTCTTGCACATCATGAAGAAAGTTTCTTATACACACATTTTGATGAAATTTGTGAGATTTTAAGTCAATATGATGTTGCTATTTCACTTGGTGACGGTTTACGTCCTGGATCAATTTATGATGCCAATGATGAAAGTCAATTTGCAGAGTTAAAAACATTAGGTGAATTAACAGATATTGCTTGGAAACATAATGTACAGGTAATGATTGAAGGGCCAGGGCATATTCCAATGCATAAAATTAAAGAAAACCAAGATTTAGCAGATTTCTATTGTAAAGAAGCACCATTTTATACATTAGGACCTCTTGTAACAGACATCGCACCAGCATATGATCATATCACATCAGCGATTGGCGCAGCACAAATTGCAAGTCATGGAACAGCGATGTTATGTTATGTGACTCCTAAAGAACATTTGGGATTACCAAACAAAGATGATGTGCGTGAAGGAGTTGTAACATATAAAATTGCCGCACATGCAGCGGATTTATCTAAAGGGTTACCAGGTGCAACGGTACGTGATGATGCGATTAGTAAAGCACGCTTTGAGTTCCGGTGGATTGACCAATTTAACCTTGCCCTAGATCCTGAACGTGCCAGAGAGTTCCATGATGAAACCTTACCAGCAGAATCAGCCAAAATTGCACACTTCTGTAGTATGTGTGGGCCAAAATTCTGTTCAATGCGCTTATCACACGACATTCGTGATTCATACAAAGAACAACTTGAAGGTATGAAAGAAAAAGCCGAAGAATTCAGAGAAGGCGGCAATAAAATTTATCATTAATCAAAATAAAAATGATGAAGAGAACCTGGACAACATAAGTTGGCCAGGTTTTTTACGTGTGTATCATCACTAACTAAATGAAACATACGCTTATATCAAGTGTTTTTCAATTCTAGTAGTATTCAAGTAAAGAAACCTTCACAAAGATGGCTTCAAAATGAATGCTATTTCACTACCTTTTTTATGAAAAATATTTTTCAGCTATACCCAATTCTCACAACTACTGATACGATAGAGTTATACATATTTCCAGGGTAATATTGCTAGGAGGTTTTAGCATGGAGAATCATGCCGAATTTAAGAAGGGGGTTCTATTTGCGTTAGGAGCGCATTTATTATGGGGGATTTTGCCGATTTATTGGAGGCTGATTCATGGTATTAGTGCCTTTGAAATTCTCGCATATCGCATTATCCTTGCGATGATTTTCATGGTTCTAATGATTTTTGTATTAAAAAAATCGCAAGCATTCAAACAGGATATCAATCGACTTGTGGCACACCCTATTCAACTTGTTGCGATTATCGTTGCTGGTTATGTCATCACGATTAATTGGGGCACGTTTATTTGGGCAGTGTCTAATGGCCACGTCTTACAAACCAGTTTAGGTTATTATATTAATCCACTCGTGAGTATCTTACTTGCGTTTATTTTCTTAAAAGAACGCTTTAATAAATTTGAGACGCTCGCTATCGTATCAGCAGCAATTGGCGTCATTTATATGACAATAAAGATAGGAGAATTTCCTATTATTTCTCTAATGCTGGCCTTCTCATTTGGCATTTACGGTCTACTAAAAAAATTAGTACGTGTCGAAGCAATGAGTGGTATTGCGATTGAATGTATTGTTACAGCGCCAGCAGGGCTTATTTATATCATTTACTTATGGCAAGCCCACCATTCATCAGTTGGTTTAAATATGAGTACATTTTTACTTTTATTCTCTGGAGCGGTTACAGCTATCCCACTTATTTTATTCTCAGCTGGGGCACGACGTATTCCATTGTCACTCACAGGATTTATTCAATATGTTAGTCCAACGATTATCTTTTTACTAGGTATTTTCGTATTTAAAGAAAGATTTGATATCCATCAATTTATTACATTTATCTTTATTTGGATTGGCATTGTGCTTTATAGTATATCTCAATATATTAAAATGAAACGCAGTCCAAGACCAGAATAGCAAAAAGTATCCCTTTACTGTTTGTATAGCAAAGGGATACTTTATTTATCATTTATAAAAATTTATTTAAATTAGCCTAATGATCCATTAGCGCCAGCACTTTCTTCCTCAGCGCTATTTATATTTTTCCATAGAACACCTAAGAATACTGCAGCAATTGCTACAACACCTACATATTCAACAATTTTACGTCCAGGTGATTTATATCCAGCCATAATATGACCTCCATTTATCATTTTTACGTAATGAATTCGCATATTAAAGTATTCCCGTTTTTAAATTTAAAAAACATTTCCACTGTTAATTTTGATAAAGGTATTGTGGAATGAACAAGATACATAGCTACACCAATGATTTTCATTATAGACCCTACCTCATTTGAATCTAAAAAGCCTACACATTTCCATGCTACATAGTCTTCATTTTTTTATAATTTACATTTCTAGCAATTGATACAATGTCGTGATGCTTTTTAACTTTTTATAGAATGACTATTGATATAGAAAGAAGTACCGTTAATAGCATGAAGCAGAAGTATGACAAATAAACATAGACATTATCTATTAAGTTTCTTCGCAAAGTAAGCAAAATAACTCATCATTATAGCGAAAATGACGGATGAAATGAAACAACGCACAATACCTAAATCTAATTTTAATAGTCGTTGTGCTAAGTAAAAGATTATAAAATAAACGATAAAAAAATATAGGAAATAACGTATTGTTTTCATTAGTAATCTCCTTATCAATTAAAATATGTATGATTTAATGCTAACATGTATTAAATATAAATTAAAAATAATGAAAGAATAAAAAAGTAGAGTAATATTATAAGTGTTATATAATTAATTAGACTTTCAATTAATTATTTTTAAATAAATTTATATTTTAATTTATAAAAAGTTTGAATGTATGAGTGTAATATTATATATTAAAGGTGGAAGTTCATTATAATTCTAAAAGAGGAGTGATCCATAATGAAGAAATTTGCAAAAGCAATGGTCGTTGGTGGTATTACTTTAGGAACAGTATTAGGGTTTAATGTAACTGAGCATAACGGTGTATCAAACGAAGCACATGCACAAACACAAACGTCACAAGGCTATCATTATAACTATCATGGTTATACAAAATCAGGTGGCGACTTTGTATTAAATCACAATTTCTATAATGCGTTAAAAGCTGGAAATGTGATATTTAACGGAATTAAAGTAAATGATCAGTATCAAAACGGTACATCAACAACAACGAAGTACGACCAAACATTCAATCAAGTCAAAGACAACACAGCAGCAATGGTTGATTTTAAGGTCGCACCTAAAAAAGTAAGCTTAGAACAAGTGAAAGACGTTTACGGAGATTATTATCAATATCAACCATCACTGACTGAGAAACAAACAGATGAAACAAATGGATTATACGGTTATACAGTAGGCAAAGGTCATATTACGTTCCATGTTACGGATGGCTATGTGGATCATGTTGCTGTGTCATAATAGAAGATATAAAAGAGCAGCACCTCGCTATGAGGTGCTGTTTTTATGTTAATCAAGTATACTAATTAATGTCATAATGAAAGTCAGTATACAAGCAATAATAATGACTAACTTTCCTTTTTCAGTTTTCTCATGTCCATGTTGGTATTCTCGTAAAACAAATAACCATGAAATGATAACTAGCAATCCTAAAACAATACTAATAAATTTCATGTAATGATCTCCTTGTACATCTAGAATTCTTGTTTCAAACATAACGTGATTTAAAATAACAATCAACTATCATTTTCGTGCAATTACAATGATGATAAGGTATATTAAAAGGCTTTACGGTTATTTATTATAGTTGAATTCTTAAAAGTATATTTAGAAAGCTATAATTTATTAAAATTATAATTTAAACATACTTAAGACATCTATTTATGTTCTAAGTTTTTATGTATGAGAATAAAATATAATTATACAGATAATTTTAGAAAAAGATTAATATAAAATGTTAATCTTAATATATAGATAAAATATATTATTAAAGGAGGATATTCATGAAAGATTCTATCTTTTGGAAGAAATCATTTATTCCTGTGTATTTCATCGTGGCTTTCTTATTGTTTATTCTTTTTAAATTTTACATACAGACTGATAACTTTTCTATATACATACTCATTTTTATTGTACTCGGCTTTGGAATAGCGTCTGTGATTTATAATTCTAGAAATAAATATTGGAAATGACAAATAAAGATATCCTCTAAGAAATTAAATATCTTAGATGGTTGTGAGGTTTTCATGATGAAAAAAATATTAAGTATAGCATTAATTAGTACTATATTATTAAGCGCATGTTCGATAAACATTATACAGGATGATAAAAATCGAGAGGATAAGGATAAGAAACAGACACAGACACAAGAATCACATAATAATAAAAACCATAATCAAAATACTCAACAAAATGAAGTTAATCAATCTACACAGAATAACGAAATAACACAACAAACTAAAGATAACCAATCTACTCATAATAATACTCAAGAGCTAAGTGAAGCACAGGCAATTCAAAAAGCAAAAAACGTTTTTAGTAGTGGAGCCTATCATGAGTTTAACATTGATCGAAATAGAACAAACGATCAAGAATATGTTGTCACATTTTTACTTAATGATGCAGTAGGATTTCCAATGAAAGCTGCAACAACAGTCAATAAAACATCAGGAGAAGTAGGAAATCTCATTGATGACAGAACTGAAGCAGATAAACAAAATCACATTCAACATGCTAATGAAAGTTCAATGTATAAAGGAAATAACAGTAAAAATAAAGAGATATATGGACGCGACTTCAGTCGTCCTAACGATAAAGTCATGGAAGAACAAAAACGACAAAATAATTCCAATCAATCTGAAAATAACTAACATATTATTTCCTGGGTGATTTCTATAATTATTTATTTATGATTATGGATTTTCACAATGTTGCGTAATTAGTCACATGTTGCCAGTTAAGAGAATACTACTATGTAAAAATGATAATTATTTATATTTTTTCTGTATTTGCAACAAAACTGCATTTAATATATACGATTGTTTTATTGTCATTATGACATAGAGTATTATTAATTTTGAACATTTATACTGAGAAATTCAGTGATGATGTGATTTATTATTCAAAATAACAGAATTGATATTAATAAGCTTAGCACATTTCATCGTATTTCGTTTGTTATGAATATTTTCTTTTTAATTTTTATGGCTCCAATTTATAGTCTGGATAATGTCTACTTATCAGTTGCTTGGACTATTTTGGGTTTAATAAATGGTGTTTATTTATTAGTTAAACAAAGACATGGAAATACTAATAATCGTATGTGATGTACTGATAAAAAGAGCCTAAACACAGGCTCTTTTTTATTTTGAGCATTTTTCACATAAAACGTTTTGATTTTTAGCCCAACTTTTTAGATTTGTTACGCCATTAAGATTTTTTGAATTTGTGTGTATTGTTATATTTTCGTTTTTGTCGATTTCTCTTTCACAATGACTGCATTTTAATTTTTCAAGAAACATAAAATGACCTCACTTTTTGCGATTTTGTATTCTTTTGATTGTATTTAATTCATTAAATTTGAAAGCATATCAGCTACATATGTTTCAGTAAATGCTGATAATATAACCAATGGTAAACAGACGAATAAATATGCTTTTAATAAATTAAATAAACTTATTTTGAAAGGGTAGTTTTGCTTTTTTTCTTTTCTGAATAGATTGGTTATTTTTCTTATAATTGATTTATTTAGCATATAAAGACCACTAATAAATATACAAAAATTCATCATTTCTAAAGTGTAATGTGGTATATAAGCGATTAAGTTAGTTAGACCTTTGTAAGTGTCAAAATGTATGAAAAAACTAAATAGTATTCCAGGAATAATAAGCAATACTATTAAGTTTAGAGTATATAAAAATGGTATGGGTATCAAAGCTAACAAAAGCATTTGTATTGGTACATGAAAGCCATTGTTTTGTATAAACCCCCAAACTTTTTTAGACCTTGTGTTTTACTAATGCTTTCAGGTGAATTGGATCCTAACTGTTTTATAAATTCTTCTGAAGGATGAAAAAATAAAGCAATTAGAATTGTCACTAATAGTAGAATTGTTGATAGTATAAAGAAATTTAATGCTCTTTTAAAATAATTTTGGTCTTTAATATTTAGCATAATTAACCCTTTCTTTTTTGTTTTTTTGAAACGAGTATCATGAGTTTCTTCCTGTCCAGATAATTAATAACTTTATAATAGAAAGTCCTATATATTGAATTGTATTTTATTTAAAAGTTCTATAAACATTTGAAGTACTGACATCTACCATTTTAGCATTTTTAGTAACAGTAAGTTTTTTCTCTTTATAACTTTTTAATTTTATTGAGTGTTTGAAGCCTTACTTCATAATGATCTCTAGCTCTTACAGTATTTAATCGAAGTTTTGTTTTCTTGATAAGATGATATATTTTCATTAATAGCATATAAGATAGAATGAAATAGATTTTATCCTTAATAAATATCTAAGTTAGTAATCGTTGTGAGAGAAGTTAAGCATTTTACTAAAATCAAGCTCGTTATTATTACTTTTTAAAAGTTACTTAGACGTAAAATGACTTATCGGAAGTAGCCTATTATCGTATATTCGGAGATGATGCAATATATAGGTCGCTTATCTCTCAGGCGTCAATTTAGACGCAGAGAGGGGATTGGTGCAACTATGCTAGTTTCGCTGCCTCTTCTTTATTTAATAAATCAATAGCTAATTGTAATTTCATTTTTATATTATCCGTTGATATTGTAAATGTATGGAAACAAGAACAGCCACAGTTTCCTAATTATGTCTCTGAAAGCCATGGGCCTAAAGAATGTGAAAAATTACTTAGTGAAGACGGATTGAATTGGTGGAATAATTTGTAATATAAAAGACTTAAAGTTGTGTTCTTTTGAATGAGTAGTTAATCATTGATTAATATGCAATAATCTATGTTATAAAGATTATAAATGGAGGGTACTTAATGGATTTTATTAATATTACAGGTGCTTCACAAAATAACTTGAAAAACATAGATGTAAATATCCCCAAACACTTAGTAACCGTATTTACAGGACGTTCTGGTTCAGGAAAATCATCTTTAGTGTTTAATACCATTGCTGCGGAATCTGAACAGCTACTAAATGAAAGTTATTCCAGTTATATTCAATTTCATTTAAATCAACAGCCCAGACCGCAAGTAAAAAAAATTAAAAATCTTCCTGTAGCAATGACGATTAATCAGAAAAGATTCAATGGAAATTCTCGCTCTACGGTAGGAACAGTTTCGGATATATATGCCTCCGTTAGATTACTGTGGTCTAGAATAGGCGAACCGTTTGTTGGCTATTCAGATGCATATTCTTTCAATAGTCCTAAGGGCATGTGTAAAACTTGTGAAGGATTAGGATATATTGAAGACATTAACTTAGATGAATTGCTAGATTGGGATAAGTCTTTAAATGAAGGTGCAATAGACTTTCCTTCTTTTGGACCAGATAAAGAGCGTGGTAAAGCCTATCGAGATAGTGGTTTATTTGATAATAATAAAAAATTGAAAGACTATACAAAAGATGAATTAGAACTATTTTTATATCAAGAGCCAATGACGTTAAAAAATCCTCCTAAAGAATGGAGAAAGTCAGCTAAATATGTAGGGCTAATACCTAGATTCAGTAGAATATTTTTAGGCGATAAAGAATTTAATAAGAAACGCTACGCCAAACATCTTAAAAATGTAGTAAGTAATAAAATATGTCCCACATGTAAAGGTCAACGTTTAAACTCGAAAATATTAAGTTCTAAAATTATGAGTAAAAATATTTCTGATTTCACACAAATGACAATTAAGGAAAATTTAGAGTTTCTTAATAAATTAGAGGATCCAACAGCTAAATATATTATTGATCCTCTCAAAAAGCAGTTAGAAGCACTAGAATATATTGGATTAAGTTATTTAACGCTTAACCGTGTCACAACGACATTATCTGGCGGTGAAGCGCAACGTCTTAAATTAATACGTCATTTAAATAGTTCTTTGTCGGATTTAGTTTACATTATAGATGAACCAAGTGTTGGCTTGCATCCGGAAGATATAGCTAAAATCAATGAAATTTTAAAATCTTTAAAAGACAAAGGCAATACTGTGTTAATTGTTGAACATGATCCCGATGTTATTAAAGAAGGAGACTATATCATAGATATGGGGCCAGGTTCAGGAAAAAATGGTGGTGAAATCACATTTGAAGGAACATATAATGAATTACTATCTTCAAATACTTCGACAGGTAACGCATTACGTAACAAACATAATTTAAAAGAGAATATTCGTGAAGCTAACCATTTTTATAATATCGGTCCTGTGACACAAAACAATTTAAATAATGTAAAAACGTCTATACCTAAACACGTATTAACAGTCTTAACGGGCGTTGCTGGTTCAGGTAAGAGTACCCTTGTTAAAGCAGGTTTTGAAAATAATGACCATACCATCTTTATTGATCAAAAAGCAGTTCAAGGATCTAATAGATCTAATCTATTAACGTATTTAGGCGTTTTTGATAGTGTAAGAAGCTTTTTCAGTAAAGAAACAGGCCTAAATAAAGCTATGTTTAGTTATAATTCAAAAGGTGCCTGTCCAAATTGTGGTGGAAAGGGCTATATTAAAACAGAACTTGCTTTTATGGGTGATTTTTCACAGACATGTGAAGTTTGTCATGGCAAACGTTATAAACAAGAAGTATTAGATGCTACCATAGATGGATATTCAATCGCCGATGTTCTCGATTTGACGGTTGACGAAGGTATCATTTTCTTTGATAAAAAGAATGATATTAAGTCAAAATTACAATCTGTAAGTAAAACAGGTTTGAATTATATGTCACTTGGACAACCTTTATCCACTTTGTCTGGTGGAGAGATTCAACGCGTGAAACTAGGACAACATTTAGATGAAGAGATAAAGAATAGTATTTTTATTTTTGACGAACCAACCACAGGCCTACATGAATCGGATATCCCTATATTGATGGAGTGTTTTGATGATTTAATTGATCAAAACAATACAGTTATTTTGATTGAACATAATTTATCGATTATGTGTGAAGCAGATTGGATCATCGATGTCGGCCCAGGACCTGGATTGGATGGCGGAAAGGTCCAATTTAGTGGAACACCTAAAAACTTTATTGATAGTTCAGAAACATTGACATCTAAACACTTGAAACGTTATATCAATCAGTAGAAATAGAAGAGTTGGATGAGTTTATATTTATTATACTCATTCAACTCTTTTCTTATCATAGGTTCTTTCAATATAGAAATATTGAAAGAATAATGCTTTATTACAATATGAACGATTATATTGTCTTTCTTTTAATAATAAGGTCGTGTTAATAATTAATCGAAATACTGACAAAAAAGTCTATATGTAGGAGAGGAGTGAGAAGATGTTAATTGAATATAATAATCTTTTTAAAAAAATAGTATATATAACAAAAAGAGGATATTCCCCATTCATTCACCATCAATTTATTTTCTTATACGGCCCCACTATCTCAGAATATCAATGTAACTAATTTTTCTATTATTTACCCCAAAATAAAGCTTAAAAGTGGATATATCAATATTACTCCAACAATGATTTCGAACCATATAAAAGAATTTGAAAAAATACAAGGAAAGAGAAAAAAAGAAAATAATACATAATTTAACTTATCGGAAGTGAATATGCTTATGTATTTACAAATGATATAATATAAAAGTCGTTGTTTTACTTCTGTGCTGTAATTAGCATGGAAGGAGGTGACATCATGTTCAGCATCATATTTGTATCTTTAATAGCTCCTATAATAGTAGGGGTTATACTCACGCTATTTTCTTATTGGCTAAATAAGCGTGATAGATAATTAAACGACGACATAGTCAATACACCCAAAAAGAGCCCGATAACTACTGTGAATAGTTATCGGGCTCGGTGTTTATCATGCTTAGCATCATATTTGTTAATTACATTATAACACCATAGTGGATAGGAATGCAAAACTAAAATTTTATATGATTGTATTTTATACATGTTAAATATTTAATAATTCATGTAATACAATGTTCCAACGTTTAAGTACTTGTTTAGGTTCGTGCATTTCAACTGTTATACCTGAAGTAATATCAGCATATTTTGCAATATCTTGTCTTATCGATTTTATAGTTGCTTCGAACCTTGTACGTTCATAAACTTCATTATTAGGTGAAGGTAAAAAATTAAATCAAGTTGAGTACATTTTACACCAATTAAATCAAAATCCAGCATCACGTAGAATTATGACAAGTTTATGGGATGTAGATGATTTAGATGAAATGTCATTAGAACCGTGTGTTTGGGCTACAAATTGGAAAGTGAGTTACGGTGCTTTAAATTTACATGTGAAACAACGTTCGGCAGATATGGCTCTAGGTCATCCATTTAATGTATTTCAATATGCGGTTTTACACAGGTTAATAGCAGACCAATGTGGTTATGAGTTAGGAAATTTGTATTGGTGTATAGATGATGCCCATGTATATCTTAAACATATAGATACATTAAAGAAGCAACTATCAAATCCTATTAATCAATCTAAACCAACAATAAGTCTACCTAGTAAATATGATGAGAAGGGTAATCTTAAATCCTTTTTTGAACGTAGACTATCTGAAGTACAGTTGAATAATTATAAACATAATGGAATTTTTAAATATGATATAGCGGAATGATAATGAAAGTGAGGGATTTTATAAAGCTATCACATTCATTTTTATAAATAAGATAAAAAAGATTTGACAATATTGAGGCTGGGACATAATTCCTAAAAAAATAGCCAGTAAATGAGTTTTTTATAAATTCATTTACTGGCTTCTTTATTTA
>NZ_JBXWKZ010000011.1:0-60795 GCF_058191515.1 Staphylococcus sp. CoH_129_LAB_1
CCCCTGTAAAATACAGAGAATTAGCAGCCTAGAACATAGTGTTTTTATTAAGTTCCCATTTTAAGGGTTCAGTGCCTAACAAAGTACTTCACTTTTTTATCATATTATATTTTTTTATTACCAAACTCATCTTTAAGTTCATCAATTTTCGTATCTTTAGTATAAGGTGTTTTATTATTATATGATGCTTTCATCATTAAATGACTGGAAAGAGGACCAGTAATTAAAATAAAGATGATACCGAATATGAGCTCCATATTAGCATATCCTTTAGTTCCAATAAAATATAAAAACGTTCCAAATAATAGAAATATGGCCCCTAAAGTAGCAGACTTACCTGCAGCATGACCGCGTGAATAGACATCTTTTAAACGAATAATACCGATAGCAGTAATTACGCTTATCAAAGCGCCTAATATAATGAAAAGGATGGATAAACTAATGATGATGTTTGCTATCACGTTCAATCACCTTACCTTTATCTATAAATTTAGAGAAGACTGCTGTACCTAGAAAAGCTAAAATACCTATAAGTAAAATCACTACAAGTAAATATTTAGATCCAACAAATACACTATATAAAGCAACGCAGGCCATAAGTTGTAAACCAATGGCATCTAGTGCCAGAACACGATCAGGTAAAGTGGGACCTTTAATAATACGAATAAACATTGCCAGCATCGATAATACTACGATAATTAAAGCAATAATAATAATTGTTTTTACCATTATGCTTCGCCCACCTCTCTAACTACTTTTTCAAGTGACGATTTAATACTTTCAACTTCTTCTTCTTTCGTACTAAAATCAATGGAATGAATGTATAGTTTAGTTCTATCATCACTGATGCCTAATACGACAGTTCCTGGTGTTAAAGTAATTAAGTTAGACAATAAAACAATCTGCCAATCGTGTTTTAAATCTGTGTGATAAATAAAGAAGCCGGGTTGATTTTTAAGTTTTGGTTGTAACAAAAGTTTAGAAACATCGATATTGGCTTTCACTAATTCTATAAAAAAGACAACTATCAATTTAATAATTTTATATACTCTTTTTAAATAAAAGCTACCAGGCAACACTTTTTTAAATAAGTATACAAGCCCAACTCCCAATATAAATCCTAGTAAGAAATTATTAAATGTGTAACTACCACTTAAGAACATCCATATAATAGCTAATATAATGTTTAACACAAATTGAAGGGCCATCATTATCTACCTCCTAATACACTTTTAATATAAACATTAGGATCATAGAACGATTTAGCTGCTTCTGATATGAATGGATAAAGTATATCAGCAGATAAACCGAATAATACTGTTATGGCAACGGCAATTACTGAAACAATCGTTGCTTGTTTTACATTAACTTTGTTATTCATTTCATATCCTTTTGGTTCTCCAAAGAAACCATGAAGGAAAATACGAATGACAGAATAAAGCACAACCAAACTTGAGAGCAATACAATAATTGCGCTTATATAAAAGCCATTTTCAAAAGCAGATTTAACAATAAAATATTTTCCATAAAAACCACTAAATGGAGGAATACCAGCCAAGCTTAGTGCTGCAATAAAGAAAGACCAACCGAGTATAGGATATGTCTTAATTAGTCCTCCAAATGATTTAAGGTCGGATGTTTTAGTGATTTGATATATCACCCCAATAATTAAGAATAGGGCAGTCTTAACTAACATATCATGAATAGTATAATAAATAGCTCCCATAATGCCTATTTTATTCATCATTGCAACACCAATGAGTATGACACCTACTGCAATCATAATATTATATAAAATAATTTTTTTGATATCGTAATAAGCAATGGCACCAATTGATCCAAATATAATCGTTAATAGTGCCAAGAATAAAATGGTATAGTGAGAAAAACTCATTGTGTTATGGAAGAAAAGACTAAGTGTTCTTAAAATAGCATAGACGCCAACTTTAGTTAATAAAGCACCAAAGAATGCAATGATGGCAAAAGGTGGCGCATAGTATGATCCAGGTAACCAAACATATAATGGAAAGACACCAGCTTTAGTTGCAAACACAAAGATGAACAAAATAAATACAATACTTAATAATCCTTGATGAGAATGAGATAATTCATTAAGTTTTACGCTAATGTCAGCCATATTTAAAGTGCCGACTATCGAATATAAGATACCAACAGCAATAACGAAAAATGTCGAAGTTACAACATTAATAAGTAAATATTTCACTGTTTCTTGAAGTTGAATACGTGTACCTCCTAATACAAGCAAAGCATAGGAAGACATTAAAAAGACTTCAAAGAATACGAAAAGGTTAAAAATATCTCCAGTAGTAAAAGCACCAATAATACCTACTAGCATAAAGATGATTGAAAAATGAAAATAATAACGCTCTCTATCGATTCCAGCAGTTGTAAAGGAATAGATCGTAATGAGAAGAGTAATGATAATACTCGTTACAATCAACATTGCCCCAAATGTATCAAGTAAAAAGATAATACCATATGGTGCAGGCCAAGAACCTAATTCTACTTTAAGGGGTCCAAGTTTATTAACATTGATTAAATTAATCATCGCTACAATTAAAGTTAAAACTAAGCCTATTAATGTAACCGCACGCTTTAATTGATAGCGTTGCCCTAAAAAGATAAGAATAATAGCGGTAATAATTGGTATAACTAATGAAAGAACGACCATATTAGTTGCTATCATCACTAGGCACTCCTTTCATTTGTTCTATGTTGTCTGTGCCTAATTCTTTATACGTTCTAAAAGCTAAGACTAAGAAAAAAGCAGTAGTAGCAAATGCAATAACAATTGCTGTAAGTATTAATGCATGGGGGATTGGATCTACATAGTGATTAATATTTTTTTCATATATTGGCATTTCACCATGCTTCAATCCACCCATAGTGATTAAAAATAAATTTGATGCATGTGTAATCAGCGTAGTTCCCATAATAATACGGATTAAACTTTTAGATAAAACGAGATAGACACTGATGGATGTAAGTATGCCACATACAATAATCATGATAATTTCCACTATTCGTTCTCTCCAATCGTTATAATAATTGTCATTACTGTACCAATTACTGCACACATAACCCCAAAGTCAAAGAACATTGGCGTATTCATATGAACAGGGTGTAGTAATGGTAAGGGAAGATTAAATTCTGTATGTGTAAAAAAACTTTTTCCATAAAACCAACTTGCCATTGGAGTACTTACGCAGAACAATAAACCAATCCCAATTAAGATTTTGAAATCCCACGGGAAGATTTTACGCATTGTCTTGATATCGAATGCAATCATAATAATAGTTAAAGCAGTGGATAGAAGTAATCCACCAACAAATCCTCCGCCGGGTGTGTAATGTCCTGCTAAAAACAAAGAAATGCCGAACAAAGCAATTAAGAAAGCAATAATTACAGCTGAATATTGGAATATTAAATTGTTGTTTTGCCTATTCATCGCTTTCCACCTCACTTGTTTTATTATGTTTGTTTCGTAATTTAATCATTGTATAAACAGCAAGACCTGCAATACCTAATACAGAGGATTCAAATAAAGTATCCATCCCACGGAAGTCTACAAGAATTACATTAACCATATTTTTACCATGTGCTAAGTCATAAACATGTGCTTTGTAATACTCTCCAATAGAAGAAAAATGTCTATTACCATAAGCGATAAGACCTAAAATGGTCACTACTAAACCAACACCAATAGAGATGATAGCATTCGTCAATTTAAATGTTGTTTTTTCATTATAACGATTTAAGTTAGGTAAATGATAGAAACATAATAGAAATAGACCAGTTGAGATAGACTCAACGACAAATTGTGTTAAAGCTAAATCAGGTGCCTTAAAGAAGACAAATAAGACTGATACGGCATAGCCAACAACACTAAGCATAATAATGCTAAATAAACGTGATGTCGCAATAACAACTAAAAATGCTGAGATAGTCAGTATTATGATAATAATCATTTCATATATATGAATCGTATTTATATTTTTAAAATTAAAGCTAAACGGTACACTCATTAATGTAATGAATGTCAGCACAATTAATGACCCAAAAATAATGACTAAACTATCACGTACATATCCATTAACATAATAATTAGTTAGAGAAGCGGAATGATTTGGTAACCATTTGCCAGTGGTGTCGTACCAATAATTTAATTTTAATTTGTTTGGTTGTGCTTTTAATAAACGAATCCAATAAGTAAAAGTGAATAATAAGATAATACCTACAATCCAAATCGTTAAAGTAGAGATGAACGCAGGAGTAATACCATGGAACATATGGAATTCTGCATGTACTGTTGATATTCCACTTATAGACCTAGTAGCGGGTTCAATTATAGAATGTGTTAATAGTCCAGGAAATAGTCCGAAAACAATGACTAAAATTGCTAGAACTGCTGGTGAAATTAACATTAACAATGATGCTTCATGTGCTTTCTTAGGTAATGATTCAGAATGATGTTTACCAAAGAATACATGTAGTACGAATTTGATTGAATAAACAAAAGTAAATATGCTACCTACAATTGCTAAAATTGGGAAAATAATTCCTAGGGTATTTAAACTAAATAAAGGCGCATGAGTAGCATCTATCATAGCTTCTAAGAATTTTTCTTTCGATAAGAAACCATTAAATGGTGGCACACCTGCCATACTTAATGCTGTAATTACAGTAAGAGTAAAAGAAATTGGCATAATAGTAAGTAATCCACCTAATTTTTTTACATTACGTGTGCCTGTGACATGATCAATGGCACCTGTAATCATAAATAATGCACCTTTAAAGGTAGCATGGTTAACTAAATGGAAAGCAGCGGCTGTAAAACCAGCAATATATAACTGACTTTCATTACCTTCAAAATGATAACTTATAGCTCCAATACCTAGCATAGACATAATCATTCCCAATTGTGAAACTGTAGAAAAAGCTAGAATGCCTTTTAAATCTTGCTGTTTCGTAGCATTTAATGAAGCCCAAAATAGTGTGATTAAGCCTACTAAAGTAATGGTCCATATCCATCCTTCTGATACCGCAAACAATGGAGTTAAACGTGCAACAAGATATAATCCTGCTTTAACCATTGTGGCTGAATGTAAATATGCACTGACAGGCGTTGGTGCCTCCATTGCATCAGGTAACCATATGTAAAATGGCACTTGTGCAGATTTTGTGAAAGCTGCTAACATAATTAAAACCATTGCAAGTATAAAGAAAGGACTGTCTTGTATTTGAGATACGTGATGGATTAAATAATGTAAGCTTAATGATTGTCCTGCAAGTGAAATTAAAATTAACCCACCAAGTAAACTAAGTCCTCCAAATACAGTAATGATTAGTGACTTTTGTGCTCCATATATAGAAGCTTTCTTTTCTCTCCAAAAAGAAATAAGTAAAAAACTTGAGAATGAAGTTAATTCCCAGAATAGATATAAAATAACGATATTATCTGAGAGTACGACGCCTAACATTGCACCCATAAACAGTAATAAATAACAATAAAAGTTCCCTAATCGTTCAGATTTATCTAAATAGCCGATTGAATAAAGAACAACTAAGCTTCCAATGCCGGTTATAAGCAGACTAAAGAGTATACTTAAGCCATCAAGATAAATATCAAAATTCATGCCAATATGGGGCATCCAATTTAATGTTTTTATTACTGTATTACCTGATTGAGTAGTTGAAATATAAGATAAAAAGTAAATAAATAAGACAACAGGAATAGGTAATACAAACCATCCTAAATGTATCTTTTTAAAGAAACGATAAAGGATTGGAATAATGAGTGCGAATATTAACGGTAAAAGTACCGCAATATGAATCAAACTCACTATATTTTCCTCCTTTAAAAATAGTTATGAATTTCATTATACATGAATCAATTTATTCTGAAAAACTGTGAAAAGACGTAAAATCAGTAATTTTACTTATCCTGTTAAATAGGAAGAAAGACGTAAAATCGACTAGAAAAAATTTTGTTTATATTGAATAGAATAGTCTTTTTTTAGTTTATTTAAATTGTGTAATGCCATTGTTGCATATTCTGTTTGCTGTTCTTTTAAATCGTTTTCCATTTTAGTAATTGCTTGTTGTAAAGAATCTTCATATTTCATTTCTTCTACATTAAAGTCTCTCAATTGAGAACGTGTTGCATAACGTTTTTCATAATGACTTAAGGCGCGTCTTTCATGAAAAAAAACACCTTCAGTTTCACCAAGATGATGTAAATCGCCTTGTTTAGGGTGCTTAATGACTTGTTCAACTTGTACTAGAACTTGATGATCATCAGCTTCTTTAATAGTCACACCATAAGTACCTGTTTTATGAGAGAATCGATATAACATGCTATATTACTTCCTTTCAAATATGTTAATATGTATCTATATCATCATAACATGAATGGAGAATTTAAATGACTAACTATCCACAGTTAAATAAAGAAATACAAGATAATGAAATTAAAGTAATCATGCATACAAATAAAGGAGACTTGACATTTAAACTGTTTCCTGAGATTGCTCCAAAAACAGTTGAAAATTTTGTGACACATGCAAAAAATGGATATTATGACGGCATTACATTCCATCGTGTCATTAATGATTTTATGATTCAAGGTGGAGATCCTACTGCTACTGGTATGGGTGGAGAAAGTATTTATGGTGGCTCATTTGAGGATGAGTTTTCATTAGAAGCCTTTAATTTATATGGTGCACTTTCAATGGCAAATGCTGGTCCAAATACAAATGGTTCACAATTCTTTGTCGTTCAAATGAAAGAAGTACCAGATACAATGCTTAATCAGCTTGTTGATGGCGGCTGGCCTGAACCAATTGCTAAAGCCTATGCAGAAAAAGGTGGTACACCTTGGTTAGATCAAAAACATACTGTGTTTGGTCAATTAATCGACGGTGAAACTACATTAGAAGATATTGCAAATACTAAAGTAGGGGCACAAGATAAGCCTGTACATGATATTGTTATTGAATCTATTGATGTAGAAGACAAAAAAGCTTAATTCATCAATGAAATATCATTAAAAAAATAGATGAGCGTAAACTGTTTTAATTAAGATATTTACGTTCATCTTTTTTTATTAAAAATGAACTTTTTAATGTAAATTTATGAAGAAGAAATATAATTTCTAAAGAAATTAATTTTTTATTAGTTTATGGTTAGTCCAAGTATGGGATTTATGCTATTATTAATATGTTAAGAAAAACGAAATAAGGGGTTATCAAGTTGAATACTCATTATAAAGAAGGTCAGCATATTAAAGTGCGTGTGACTGGAATTCAACCGTATGGCGCTTTTGTTGAGACCCCTGACCATACTGAAGGACTTATCCATATTTCAGAGATTATGGATGATTACGTCCATAATCTAAAAAAATTTCTATCAGAAGGTCAAATTGTAAAAGCTAAAATTCTTTCTATAGACGATGAAGGAAAGCTTAATTTGTCACTTAAAGATAATGATTACTTTAAGAATTATGAACGAAAAAAAGAAAAACAGTCTGTATTAGATGAAATTAAAGAGACAGAAAAGTATGGGTTTCAAACGCTTGAAGAACGCCTACCGGTCTGGATTAAGCAGTCTAAACGTGCAATTCGTAATAATAATTGAATGACTGTCAACACGCTAAAACGTTACTTTTTTAAGTAACGTTTTTTATTATGTCAATATATTGCTAAATATAAAAAGACGATTAATGCATATAAGCATAAAAGTAGAGACATAAAAATGTTCATGTTATAGTTTGAAAATAATAAAACTAAAAGATTTAGAAAGGAATTACTTATGAATAATAAATATAAAAAGTTATTTGAAACTGTTACACTACCAAATGGTGTATCATTAAGAAATCGCTTTGTACTTGCACCTTTAACACATACATCTTCAAATGATGATGGTACCATTTCAGATGTCGAAATTTCTTACATTGAAAAACGTGCAAAAGATGTAGGTCTTGCAATTAATGCTGCAAGTAATGTAAATGATATTGGTAAGGCCTTCCCAGGCCAACCATCTGTAGCACATGATTCAGATATCGAAGGTTTAAAACGCTTAGCGACAGCGATGAAGAAAAATGGCGCAAAAGCATTAGTCCAAATTCATCATGGTGGTGCACAAGCTTTACCTGAATTGACTCCTAATGGAGATGTTGTGGCACCGAGCCCCGTTTCAATGAAAAGTTTTGGTCAACAACAGGAACATCATGCAAGAGAAATCACCACTGAAGAAATCGAACAAACAATTAAAGATTTCGGTGAAGCTACACGTCGCGCCATTGAAGCTGGATTTGACGGCGTAGAAATACATGGAGCGAATCATTACTTAATTCATCAATTCTTCTCTCCATATTATAATCGTCGTGAAGATGAATGGGGAGACCATTTAAAATTCCCACTTGCAGTGATTGATGAAGTATTAAAAGTTAAAGAAACTTTTGCAAATAAAGATTTTATTGTAGGTTATAGATTATCACCAGAAGAAGCAGAATCACCTGGTATTTCAATGGAACACACAGAAAAATTAATTAAAACAATTACAAAAAAAGCGATTGATTATGTTCATATTTCAATTATGGATATTCATTCAAAAACACGTGAGGGTAAATATGAAGGAGAAGAACGTCTAAAACTTATCCATCAATGGGTAGATGGACGTATGCCAGTCATTGGTATAGGTTCTGTATTTACTGCTGATGATGCTTTAGATGCAGTAGAATCGACAGGCATTGAACTCGTAGCATTAGGTCGTGGAATTCTTCTAGATTATAACTTTGTCAATAAAATTGAAGAGGGTAAAGAAGAGGAAATTATCTCGTACTTTGATCCAAATCGTGAAGATAAACATGCGTTACCACCAAATTTATGGGAACAATTTAATAAAGGATTTTATCCGTTACCTCGTAAAGATAAATAATAAATAAAATATGAAATAGTATGGTAGTGAGACAGAATTTATAGTGAATTTTGTCCACTACCTTTTTTATTAAGAAAAAAAGGTTATATTAAAATTTTAGATAATATAAATAATTTACTTGTAAAATGATAAGGGGATATGTCATTATGTTTGTAAGGGCTTTCATAAATAGGGTTAAAGAGATTTTAATGTTTTAAAATAGAATTTCGAAAGCCAGTAAATATAGTGATTAGTTTTAATATAACAATAAGCAAAGGGGAGATATTATGACTAAATCTGAACAAATTATCGAACTAACAAATCATTACGGCGCTCATAACTATGTGCCGTTACCAATTGTTGTTTCAGAAGCAGAGGGAATTTATGTTACTGATCCAGAAGGTAATAAATATATAGATATGTTATCAGCATATTCAGCTGTTAACCAAGGTCATCGTCATCCAAAAATTATTCAAGCATTAAAAGAACAAGCTGATAAAGTGACACTTGTCTCTCGCGCTTTTCATAGTGATAACTTAGGGGAATGGTACGAAAAAATTTGTAAATTATCTGGTAAAGATAAAGCACTTCCAATGAATACAGGTGCTGAAGCAGTTGAAACAGCATTAAAAGCAGCACGTCGTTGGGCCTATGATGTTAAAGGTATTGAACCAAATAAAGCTGAGATTATTGCATTTAATGGGAATTTTCATGGTCGTACAATGGCCCCTGTCTCTTTATCATCTGAAACTGAGTATCAACGTGGATATGGTCCTTTATTAGATGGTTTTCGTAAAGTAGATTTTGGTAATGAAACACAATTAAAAGAAGCAATTAATAAGAATACAGCAGCCATTTTAGTTGAACCTATTCAAGGAGAAGCGGGTATTAATATTCCTCCAGCAGGTTATTTAAAAACGATTAGAGATTTATGTGATGAACATAATATTTTATTTATCGCTGATGAGATTCAAGCTGGATTAGGACGTTCTGGAAAATTATTCGCATGTGATTGGGATAATGTTAAACCAGATGTATATATTTTAGGAAAAGCACTTGGTGGAGGCGTATTACCCATTTCAGTTGTATTAGCAGATAATGAGGTACTTGATGTATTTACGCCTGGTTCTCATGGTTCTACTTTTGGGGGTAATCCGCTTGCTTGTGCAGTGTCAATTGCGGCTTTAGATGTTATTATCGATGAAGATTTACCAGGACGTTCAAATGAGTTAGGTGAATATTTTAAATTAGAATTACAAAAGATTAATCATCCCGCAATTAAAGAAGTTCGTGGACGCGGTTTATTTATTGGTATGGAATTACACGAAAGCGCAAGACCATTTTGCGAAGCACTGAAGGAAAAAGGTTTATTATGTAAAGAAACACATGACACGGTGATTCGTTTTGCGCCACCTTTAGTCATTACTAAAGAAGAATTAGATGAAGCGTTAAATCGAATTAAAAGTGTATTTGAGTAAATATATATGATGTAATATGACATAATTTAATTTCTTTAAAAAGTATAGACATGTTACAATACTTATGAAAGCGAAAACATTTGCGAAAAAAGAGGCGAAAGTGATTATGACTGAGAATAATAATTTAGTGACTTCTACACAAAGCATCATTAAAGAAGCATTGCATAAATTGGGATTTGATGATGGTATGTATGATTTAATTAAAGAACCATTAAGATTCTTGCAAGTACGTATTCCAGTGCGTATGGACGATGGTACAGTTAAAACATTTACTGGCTACCGTGCACAGCATAACGACGCAGTAGGTCCTACTAAAGGTGGCGTTCGTTTCCATCCTGATGTAGATGAAGAAGAAGTCAAAGCTTTATCAATGTGGATGACTTTAAAATGTGGTATTGTCAACCTACCTTATGGTGGAGGTAAAGGTGGTATTGTATGTGACCCACGTCAAATGAGTATTCATGAAGTAGAACGTTTATCACGTGGATATGTACGTGCGATTTCTCAATTTGTAGGACCAACTAAAGATATTCCTGCTCCAGATGTGTTTACAAACTCTCAAATTATGGCTTGGATGATGGATGAATATAGTGCTTTAGATAAGTTTAATTCTCCAGGTTTTATTACTGGTAAACCAATAGTCTTAGGTGGATCACAAGGACGTGATCGTTCGACTGCACTTGGTGTAGTGATTGCTATTGAACAAGCTGCTAAGCGTAGAGGAAAAGAAATTAAAGGATCAAGTGTTGTTATTCAAGGGTTTGGAAACGCTGGAAGTTTCTTAGCTAAATTTTTAAATGATATGGGTGCTAAAGTCGTTGGTATTTCAGATGCTTATGGTGCATTACATGATCCTAATGGTTTAGATATTGATTACTTACTAGATCGTCGTGATAGTTTCGGTACTGTAACTAACTTATTTGAAGATACAATTTCGAATAAAGAATTATTTGAAATTGATTGTGATATTTTAGTTCCGGCAGCAATTTCAAATCAAATTACAGAAGATAATGCACACGATATTAAAGCTGATATTGTTGTAGAAGCTGCAAATGGACCAACTACACCAGAAGCAACACGTATCCTAACTGAACGTGGCATTTTACTTGTACCAGATGTATTAGCAAGTGCTGGTGGCGTGACAGTATCTTATTTTGAATGGGTACAAAATAATCAAGGTTATTACTGGTCTGAAGAAGAAGTAAATGAAAAATTACGTGAAAAACTAATCGATGCGTTTGATACTATTTATGAATTAGCACAAAATAGAAAAATCGATATGAGATTGGCTGCTTATATCATAGGAATCAAACGTACCGCTGAAGCAGCACGCTATCGAGGATGGGCTTAAATATAACTATTAATCATGAAGCTCCTAATGGTAAGGATGACATACTTACCATTAGGAGCTTTTTAGAATGATTTAAGTAATGTAATTATTGATTAAGAATGGTAGATTTATATTTATCAGCAAAGTTTGTGAATATACCGTCAACGCCATATTGATTTAAACGTTGCATATCTGCAGTTTCATTCACTGTATAAGGATGAATTAAGAAACCTAAATCTTTTAAATGTTTAGTATTTTCAGCATTTAAATCAGTATACTCTGGTCCCACACCAATGGCATATGAGCTGATACGTTGTAAATCCGCTTCACTTTGCTGTTGCAATTCATTTTTATCTAGCAAACGAATCAATGGCACTCTTGAATCTAATTGGTGCATTTTTAGTAAGCTTTCTTCTGAGAATGATTGAATTAACACATGGCCGTTATTTAAAGAATTACCAGTTAACATATGATGTTTTTTTAATGTTTTAAGTAATTGTTCTTCCATTCCTGGGTATACATCAGGAGTTTTAGTTTCAATATAATAGTTTGCGCTTATACCATATCGAGATAAAACCTCATCTAGAGTAGGTACTTTAGCATCTTTGTATTCTGGTTTCGCATATTCAGGGTGAGTTTTGTTAAACCATGATCCAGCATCTAGCTGTTTAAGTTGTGCTAATGTATAATCTTCTACACGACCAGTACCGTTTGTTGTACGATCAACAGTTTCATCATGCATTGCGACAAGGTGTCCGTCTTTAGTTCGCTGTAAATCTAATTCAATATATGAAGCACCTAATTCATTATGACTTTTATCATACGCATAAAAAGTATGCTCGGGTGCATAACCACTTGCACCACGATGAGCGATAGTAGTATAACGTTCGTCAGTGAGATTAGTCATCCAATTAGAATGATTTGGATGACGATGTTTACTAATTGCTGCTGAAGTATACTTATTTTGTGACTGATTATATTGTTGGTGTGCTGAAGTAGAATGAGAAGATTGATTATTTTTATTATTATCATTAGTACTTGCTTCTACTGGATTATGTAATATCGCTAAACTAATACTTGCTAATGTCAAATTAGAAACTATTGTTTTTTTAGAAACTTTCAAAACGTTCATCCTTTCAATTTGAAATTACATTTAAACTTTAGCAGACGAAAAATCACGTGAGAATAAACTTTTCAAAAGATTAAAAAAACTATTAATTTATTAACAATATTTATAGAAAAAATTAAAATAATTAAATTAAATTTAACTAACAAAGCGCATTTAATGCTCTAAGCATTAAATGCGCTTTGTTTTATAATTAATGTTTGTTTAAAATATTTTCTGCAACATCTAATTGATGACGTACAGCATCTTGGCCTGTAGAACCATAACTTTTTCTTCTATTTAAGCAATTTTCTGGTTTTAAATAGTCGTATACATCGTCTTCGATCTTATCATTTAATTCTTTATAGCGTTCAAAAGGCACATCCAATAAATAGATACCTTGTTGAATACATTCAAAGACAATTTTTCCAACAATCTCATGTGCTGTTCTAAACGGTACATTTTTGGCTACTAAATAATCTGCAAGTTCTGTTGCATTAGAAAAATCTTGATGGACGGTTTGATTTAAACGGTCTTCATTCACAGTTAAAGTGTTAAGCATACCTTCAAAAATACGTAATGAACCTTTAATAGTACGAATTGAATCAAATAAACCTTCTTTATCCTCTTGTAAGTCTTTATTATATGCAAGAGGTAAGCCTTTCAATGTTACAAGCATACTCATTAAATGTCCTGTCGTACGTCCAACTTTACCACGAATGAGTTCAGCCATATCTGGATTTTTCTTTTGAGGCATAATAGATGAACCAGTAGAAAACGCATCAGATAAAGTAATAAATTTCGCTTCATCTGTAGACCAAAAAATAATTTCTTCGGCAAAACGTGATAGATGAATCATAGTTAGTGATATATTATGCAATGTTTCAATAATGTAATCACGATCACTCACTGCATCAAGACTATTTTCATAAATATATTCAAAATCAAGTAATTCTTGAGTTTCATGTCTATCAATAGGATGTGTAGTGCCACTTAATGCTGCGGCACCAAGAGGCGATATGTCAATACGCTTTAAACTATCTGCAAAACGTGTATAGTCTCTTTCTAACATCCAAAAATATGTCATGATATGATGAGCAAAAGAAATAGGTTGAGCACGTTGCAAGTGCGTATAACCTGGCATAATTGTGTCTATATGAGATTTTGCTAGAGTTAAAATAGAATCTAGGAATGAACGAATTAGAGCTTGAATCTCAATGACTTGTTTCTTTACATAAAGATGTAAATCTGTTGCTACTTGATCGTTTCTGCTACGACCTGTATGCAACTTACCACCTGGATCTCCAATACGTTGTATTAGTTCATGTTCGATATTTAAATGTATATCTTCTAAAGAATGTTTAAATTCAATATTGTGATTATGAAAATCTGCTTGAATATCTTTCAAGCCTTTTACAATCGCATTTTTTTCTTCTTCAGAAATGATATTTTGGTGCGCAAGCATTGTTGCATGTGCAATACTACCTTGAATGTCTTCATCTAAAAGCGTTTGGTCAAAGTCAATAGAAGCATTAAACTCATCTACCCACTCTTCAGGTTGTTGTTGGAAACGACCGCCCCATGCTTTATTACTCATTACTATAACCTCCGTGTAAATAAGCATTTACTTGAGTTGGTAGTCCATAAATATCGATAAAGCCGACTGCAGCTGATTGATCAAAAGCATCTTCTTTAGTATAAGTAGCTAACTTTTCATCATAAAGTGTATAAGGTGATTTTCTACCATTAACAATAGCATTACCTTTAAATAATTTAACTCTGACATCTCCTTCAACATATTGTTGAGTACTATCGATGAATTGTTTTAGGCTATCTGTTAAAGGTGAGAACCATAAACCATTATATGTTTGTTCAGCAAATTGTTTTTCAATGACTGGTTTAAAATGTGCCACATCTTTAGTTAATGTCAATGTTTCTAAAGCTTTATGAGCTTTTAATATAACCTCAGCACCAGGTGTTTCATATACTTCACGTGATTTTATACCTACTAAACGATTTTCTACGTGATCGATACGTCCGATGCCATGTTTACCAGCTAAATCATTTAATGTCAAAATCAACTGATCTAAATCATAGTCTTTATGGTTCAGTTGAACAGGAATACCATTTTTAAATGTTAAAACGATTTCATCTGGTGTATTCGGTGTATCTTCTAATTCAGCGGTTAAATCAAAAGCATCTTCCGGTGGAGCAGCATATGGATCTTCTAAAATACCACATTCATTTGCACGTCCCCATAAATTTTGGTCAATTGAATAAGGTGAATCATGATTAATACTTACAGGAATGCCATGTTTGACTGCATAGTCAATTTCTTCTTCACGACTCCAACCCCATTCTCTAACAGGAGCAAATGTTTTCAAATTAGGATTCAGCGCTTTAATCGCTACTTCAAAACGTACTTGGTCATTACCTTTACCAGTACAACCATGTGCGATACCGATTGACTTTGTTTGTTCGGCAATTTCTACTAATTTTTTCGCTATTAATGGTCTAGAAAGTGCTGATACTAAAGGATAACTGTTTTCATACATTAAATTTCCTTTTATCGCATAACTTACGTAATCTTCACTAAATTCTTTAGTTGCATCAATAATATGACATTCGACGGCACCCATATCTAACGCTTTAGAGTAAACGACATCTAAATCTTTACCTTCGCCAACATCTAAGCATACTGCAACTACATCATATCCTTTATCTATAAGCCATTTAACGGCTACACTAGTATCTAATCCACCTGAATAAGCTAAAACAATTTTATCTTTCATATTGTCACCTCAATTTTTTTCTGAAAATTAATATAATTCTATATTAACAGATTTAATATGAAAATAAAACCATTTTTTTACATATTTATACAAAATCAAGATGTTTAGAATATAATTAATCATCTATTGCTGTTTCTGTATTTATTGAATATTATTAGAAATAAATAGTGTATTGATTTTGCAATTGTTTATTCATTACAAGATAAAGTTATTTAATTATTCGATAAAAAAAACAGACTATTTTTTGAATAATTGAACTTGTTCATTGAATAGATAACTTAAAGTTAGTAAAATGAAACTAATTCATAAGCATTGGAGGATTTAGAAATGACTCATATTCAATTAGATTATGACAAAACATTAGAATTTTTTGGTCAACATGAACTTGATCAACAAAAAGATATTGTAAAAACAATTCATAAAACGATTCATGAAGGTACAGGTGCTGGAAATGATTTCTTAGGGTGGGTAAATTTACCTGAAGATTACGATAAAGAAGAGTTTTCAAGAATTCAAAAAGCAGCAAAACATATTCAATCTAATTCAGATGTATTGGTAGTTATCGGAATTGGCGGTTCATATTTAGGTGCACGTGCTGCAATTGAAATGCTTACTTCGTCTTTCCGTAACAGTACAGAATATCCAGAAATTGTATTTGTAGGAAATCACTTATCTTCAAGTTATACACAAGAACTAGTGAATTATTTATCTGATAAAGATTTTTCAGTAAATGTTATTTCTAAATCAGGAACAACTACTGAGCCTGCTGTAGCATTTAGATTATTTAAACAATTAGTTGAAGAAAAATATGGTAAAGAAGAAGCAAAACAACGTATTTTTGCTACAACTGATAAAGCAAAAGGTGCATTGAAACAATTAGCAGATAATGAAAATTATGAAACGTTTGTTGTACCTGATGATGTAGGCGGTCGATATTCAGTATTAACTGCAGTAGGATTATTACCAATTGCGACTGCAGGTATTGATATTGAAGCAATAATGAATGGGGCAAATAAAGCGCGTAAAGAACTTTCATCTGAAAATTTAGAAGAGAATATTGCATATCAATATGCAACAATTCGAAACGTTCTTTATAGTAAAGGGTATACAACTGAAATGTTAATTAACTATGAACCGTCAATGCAATACTTTAATGAATGGTGGAAACAGTTATACGGTGAATCTGAAGGTAAAGATTTCAAAGGTGTTTATCCTTCAAGTGCAAACTATACTACTGATTTACATTCATTAGGTCAATATGTTCAAGAAGGACGTCGTTTCTTATTTGAAACAGTTGTAAAAGTAAATCAACCTAAACATGACATTACAATCGAAAAAGATGATGATGATTTAGATGGTTTAAATTATTTAGCTGGAAAAACAATCGATGAAGTTAATACAAAAGCATTTGAAGGTACATTATTAGCTCATACTGATGGTGGTGTGCCTAATATCGTTGTGAATATCCCACGTTTAGATGAAGAAACTTTCGGTTACGTCGTTTACTTCTTTGAATTAGCTTGTGCAATGAGTGGCTATCAATTAGGTGTTAATCCATTTAACCAACCTGGCGTAGAAGCTTATAAACAAAATATGTTCGCTTTACTTGGTAAACCAGGTTATGAAGATAAGAAAAAAGAATTAGAAAAACGTTTATAATCATATCATATGAAGTCTATATTATGATTTGATTTAGCCTGTCAAGAGCAGTGAATGCTCTAATGACGGGCTTTTGTTTTATTTTAAATACACTATAGAGAATAATTATGAATATATATTTGTGCGAATGTATAGAATGTTAGTCATCATAGAATTTACTTTACCTACTTGCTACTGATTTATAAATGATTTAATAGATTTTTAATATAAACAGTGTAAAATAAAATTTATACTAAATAGAGAGTTATGAAATTTGAGAAAGGATTTGATGATATTATGTTTCATCAAATTGAACACTTATTTAATATATTGCAACAATTAGGATATTTTGCAGGTTTTATTATTCTCTATTTAAGAGCAATTGTACCTGTGTTTCCTTTAACACTTTATGTTGTATTAAATGTCCATGTTTATGGACTGATAACTGGAATAATCATCAGTTGGTTAGGTGTTGTCACTGGAACCTTCACAGTATTTTATTTTTTTAGAAAATTTGTTGATGCATCGTTTATGCAAAGAGTTAAAGCAAAAAAAGGTGTTAAAAAACTTACTCATTTTATTGATAAACAAGGACTTGTACCTATTTTTATACTCATGTGTTTTCCGTTCACACCTAATACCATAGTGAACTTTGTAGCTAGTTTTTCTTATATTAAAATGAAAAATTACTTTATTATTTTATTATTATCAAAACTTATCTCAATCTCTTTTTTAGCTGTGATGGGTAGAGAGGTTACTACATTTCTGACACATCCAATAAGAGCAATTATTTTAATTGTCGTTACTATAGCAATATGGTTTATTGGAAAAAGAGTTGAAAAACATTTTATGGGAACACATGAGGAGTGAGAATTTGCGTAAAATTATAAATACCAGTATATCCATTATTTTAGCAATTGCTTTTGTGATTTTTATTCAAACCTTTTTACTAAGAAGTGCTATTGTTCATACTAATGAAATGGCACCCACTTTAAATAAAAATGATTATGTAATGATTAATAAATTGAAAGTAACATTTAATCTGTTAAATCAAGGCGATATTATTATGTATCGTCACCATAATCAGATTCATTTTAGTCGTATCATTGGAAAAGCGGGCGAATCAATAGAAGTAAAGCATGGTAAATTATATAAAGATGATAGACAAATGAATAAATATTATGCTAAAAATAGAGATATTAATGATTTTGCTTTGAGAGATTTAGAAAATACTGATGGTGATATCATTCCTACTGATTCATTTCTAGTATTGAATGATAATAGTAATACGTTAACTGATTCGCGAAGATATGGATTAATAAAAAAAAGTGACGTTATAGGAGATGTAAGTCTAAGATATTATCCTTTTAAATCATTCAACTATCAGTTTAATCAATAGATGAGGTGTTATATTTGAAAAAAGAAATAACAGAATGGATTATTGCAATAGCTGTAGGTTTATTACTAGTATGGCTTGTAGTCACTTTTGTTGCGAAATCTTATACGATAAAAGGCGATTCAATGGATCCAACATTAAAAGATGGTCAACACGTAATAGTCAATATACTAGGCTATAAAGTAGGAGATATAAAAAAAGGAAATGTTATTGTTTTCCATGCTAATAAATCTGATGACTATGTTAAAAGAGTAATAGGAACACCAGGAGATAGTGTGACATATAAAAAAGATCAGCTATATGTTAATGGAAAAAAAATAAATGAACCATATTTAGACTATAATGAAAAACATAAACAGGGTGAGTACATTACAGGGTCTTTTGAAACTAAAGATCTTCTTAATGCTAATCCTAACTCTGACGTTATTCCTAAAAATAAATACTTAGTGTTAGGAGATAACCGTGAAGTCAGCAAAGATAGTAGAGCATTTGGATTAATAGATAAACAACAAATCGTTGGTAAAGTATCATTTAGATTTTGGCCATTAAATAATTTTAAATTTAATTTTAATCCAGATAAGTAGTATATAAATTTAAAAATGAAAGTAGAATGTCAATTTGATGTGCATCTCAAAAGTTGGATTTAAATCTAATTTTATAAGGGTTACATCAATTTAAGTGAATTTGCATTCTACTTTTATTTTTTTATCTACTTCACTTTTTAGGAACGTATGTTCCGTGATAAAATGAATTAGAAGGAGCGTGTAGATAATGGAATTAAATACATATCTTGGAAGAGCCGGTACTGGTAAATCGTATCATATGATTAAAAATATTAAACAACAAATGAAAGAAAATCCTCTTGGAGATCCTATTATTTTAATTGCACCTACTCAAAGTACATTTCAATTAGAGCAATCTTTCGTAAATGATCGAGAGTTAAACGGGAGTTTAAGAACGGAAGTTTTACACTTTGAACGCTTAAGCTATAGAATATTCCAAGAACTCGGTGGATTAACCGAAACACGTTTAACTAAAGCAGCTATTGAAATGATGATATTCAATATTGTGCAACAACATAAATCAGAAATGAAATTATATCAATCTCAAGCAAATTATTATGGTTTTAGTGAGAAATTAAGTGAACAAATCCAAGATTTTAAGAAATATTCTGTAACACCACATCAACTTGATTCATTTTTAGAAGATAATGAATTACAAACAAGAACACGCCATAAACTAGAAGATATTTCGCTTATTTATCATTATTTTGAAGAACGATTAAGTGGAGAATTTATTACCGCTGAAGATAGTCTTAATTATTTTATTGAAATAATGCACAAATCCGAATGGATTAAACATGCTGATATTTATATAGATGGATTTTATAACTTTTCAACACTTGAATATCAAATTATTAAAGCATTAGTACAAAACGCTAAACAAGTCACTATATTATTAACTACAGATGGTAATGAAGATCACTTTAGTATGTTTAGAAAACCTTCTGACGTCCTTATTCATTTAAAAGAAATTGCAAATGAATTACATATACCTTTAAATGAACACTACTTTACAACACCACATCGATTCAAAAATAAGGATTTATTACAATTAGAACAACAATTTGACGCGCTCCAAGTTAATCCAACTCAATCTCAAGGTGATATTGATTTACTAGAGTCATCGAATATGCGCGAAGAAGTTAATGAAATAGCACGACGTATTATTAAAGATACACGTGATAAGCACTTTAGATATCAAGATATTGCAATTTTATATAGAGATGAAGCCTATGCCTATTTATTTGAATCTATTTTGCCACAGTACGACATTCCTTATAATATTGATACTAAAAAATCAATGACACATCATCCAATCATGGAAATGATACGTTCTTTATTAGAAGTCATCCAAACTAATATGGGACTTAGTCCAATGATGAGATTATTTAAAACTAATATTCTGTCTAATCAATTTAAAAATAGTAGTTACTTAATTGATTTGTTAGAAAACTTTGTCATTGAACGAGGCATTTATGGTAAAAGATGGCTAGATGATAAATTATTTAATATCGATAATTTTACAAAGATGGGGCGCAAAGAGCACCAATTAACTGAAGAAGAAAGAGAAGCATTTGAAGATGTCGTACGCTTGAAGAATGATATTGTAAATAAAATACTTCGTTTTGAGCAAGCCATGCATCACTCTAAAAGTGTTAGAGATTATGCGACTGCTTTTTATGAAACAATGGAAGCTTTTGATTTACCTAAATATTTAATGGCACATCGTGATGAACTAGATTTAAAAGGGGAGCATGAAAAGGCAGAAGAAATTGATCAATTATGGAATGGTTTGATACAAATACTAGATGATTTAGTTACAGTATTTGAAGAAGAAGAAATGAATTTAAATCGATTTTTAGAAGTCTTTGACATTGGACTTGAACAACTCGAATTTGTAATGATTCCTCAAACGTTGGATCAAGTCAGTATAGGGACAATGGATTTAGCAAAAGTTGATAATAAAAAACACGTTTATATGGTTGGGATGAATGACGGAGTGATGCCACAGTCTATTTCATCTTCAAGCTTAATCACTGATGAAGAAAAGCGCTTGTTAGAGGAACAGGGAAGTGTTGAACTAAGTCCAACTTCTGATATCTTACAAATGGACGAAGCATTTGTATGCTACATTGCTATGACACGTGCATGTGAACAAATGACTTTTTCATATAGTCTTATGGGGATGCAAGGGGATGAAAAAGAGAAAAGTCCATTTTTAGATCAGATTCAAGGACTGTTCAGTAATTTAGATATTAAAAATATTCATTATCTTCATCATGCTTATCCTCTTACATTAATGGAACATTCACATCAAACTAAAATTCATTTATTTGAAGCGTTGAAATCATGGTTGGAAGAAGAAACAGTAGCAGATACATGGCTTGATGCTTACAAAGTGATAAGTGAAAATAAAGAATTAAATGATAGTATGGACTACTTATTAACAGCATTAACGTATGATAATGAAACTATTCAACTCACGCCACAATTATCAGAAGCGTTATATGGAACTTCTATTAATGCTAGTGTTTCACGATTTGAAGGTTATAATGACTGCCCATTCCAGCATTATGCTACCTATGGGCTTCGTTTAAATGAACGTACCAAATATCAACTTGAAAGTTTTGATTTAGGTAATATTTTTCATAATGCTTTGAAATATATTTCAGATAAAGTAAACGGAGAATTTAGTCAACTAGATAATCAGAAAATCCATGCACTTACTGAAGAAGCACTACAACATGTCTTACCACATGTGCAATTTAATTTAATGGATTCCAATGCATATTATCGTTATGTATCTAAACGTATAGGTGTCATTGTTGAAAGTACATTAAAGGCACTTCGTTATCAAAATGAAAATACAAAATTTAGACCACAACGTTTTGAAACGGCATTTAGAAAGAAACCAAGAACTGAAGAAGAATTGATTGCGCATCCTTTAATGACTGCACAAGGTATACCAATTAATATTCGTGGACAAATTGATCGTATTGATGCTTATACAAAAAATAATAAAAGTTTTGTAAATATTATTGATTATAAGTCATCTAATTTTAGTGCTAATTTAAACTTAAAAAAAGTTTATTATGGTAAACAGATGCAAATGATGACGTATATGGATATCGTATTACAAAATTCAGAACGACTAGGCTTAAGTTCAAATGTTAAACCAGGTGGATTGTTATACTTCCACGTTCATGATGAACGTTTGAAGTTTGAAAAATGGGGCGACTTAACTGAAGAGGCATTAAATAAGAAAAATATTAATCAAGCTATTCTAAAAGAGTATAAGTTAAGAGGACTAATTAATAGTGATGCTGAAGTCATAGATGCTATGGATATAAGACTTAACGACATATCTAAGTCAGATATTGTACCTGTGACATTAAAAAAAGATGGCGGTATAAGTGCACGGGGGAGCCAAGTTGCTGATGAAACAACGATTCATAAATTTATTCAACACAATAAAAATAATTTTATTGAGACTGCTTCAAATATTATGGATGGACATACTGAAGTATCCCCACTTAAATTTGAAGATAAATTACCATGTGAATTTTGTAGCTTTCAGTCAGTATGTCATGTAGACAGCCTTATTGATAGTAAACATTATCGTCATGTAGATGAATCGATTAATCCAATTCAAGCCATTCAAGAGGTCGAATTAGAAAGCGGTGAGGACAATGAATAATATTCCAATAAAACCTAAGGACGTACAATGGACAGATGCACAATGGAACAGTATATATGCCAAAGGGCAAGATATACTAGTTGCAGCAGCAGCTGGCTCAGGAAAAACAGCTGTTTTAGTTGAACGTATTATTCAAAAAATCTTGAGAGATGAAGTAGATGTAGATAAATTGCTTGTAGTGACATTTACGAACTTAAGTGCTAGAGAGATGAAGCATCGTGTAGAACAACGTATTCAACAAGCTTCATTAGAGAATCCTAATAATGAACATTTAAAAAGTCAACGTATAAAAATACACCAGGCTCAAATTTCTACACTCCATAGTTTTTGTTTAAAAGTGATTCAGCAACATTATGATGTTATCCAATTAGACCCTAATTTTAGAACAATTAGTGAAGTAGAAAATATACTTTTATTAGAGCAATCTATTGATGAAGTACTGGAGCATCATTATGAGGATCCTGATATTGAGTTTATGACTTTGGTAGAACAACTTTCAAATGATAGAAATGATGATGGATTTAGAGAATTGTTAAAGCGACTTTATCATTTTAGTATAGCTAATCCTTCACCATTTAAATGGTTGGATTCATTAGTCGATGTATATGAAAATGATGAGAAGCAACAAGACTATCTTAAAGAATTAACAGAATTGGCAGAAATATATATGAAAGCAGCATTTGATGCACTTATTGAAGCAGAAAATCTTTTATCTCACTGTAATGCTATCGAAAAGCATTTAGAAGTTGTCCAAAGAGAGAAAATAATATGTCAAAGAATATTAGAAGATGGTGTTTTAAATAGAGACACACTTCTTAATCATAAACCTGAAAAATTCCCACAAATGTCATCAAAAATAAAAAAAGAAAATGAAGATTTAGAGACACTTGAAGATATTAAATCTTTCTATAAAGAATATAATGAAACAATTCAAGATGTAAAAAATAAATATTTAATGCGTTCAGTAGAGCAACTTAAAGAAGATATGAATCAGTTAGCGCCCCGGATAAAATACTTAGTTCAAATTGTTAAAGACATTATTAATGATTTTGCAAAGAAAAAGCGTAGTAGAAATGTCCTCGATTTTGCAGATTATGAACATTTTGCTTTACAAATATTAACAGATGAAAAAGGACATCCTTCTACTATTGCTAAAGATTATCGTCATCAATTTGAAGAAATACTCATTGATGAATATCAAGATACAAACCAGGTCCAAGAGGCAATAATATCTACTATCAAACGCGGTGATGAATTAGATGGAAACTTATTTATGGTTGGAGATGTAAAACAATCTATTTATAAGTTCAGACAAGCGGATCCTACATTATTTATGAGTAAATATCATCGATTCACTAAAGAAGGACAACAA
The DNA here is from genome assembly GCF_058191515.1 of Staphylococcus sp. CoH_129_LAB_1. Lineage (NCBI taxonomy): Bacteria > Bacillati > Bacillota > Bacilli > Caryophanales > Staphylococcaceae > Staphylococcus > Staphylococcus sp. CoH_129_LAB_1. The sequence continues at coordinate 24,309 of NZ_JBXWKZ010000011.1, forward strand.
ACAGGTCTTCGAATTGACTTATCTAATAACTTCCGTTCAAGAAAGGAAGTACTTTCAACGACTAATTATCTTTTTAATCATATGATGGATGAAGCGGTTGGAGAAATTGACTATGGTGCTGATGCACGTTTATATTTTGGAGCTAATTATTATCCAGAAAAAACAATGCCAATCGAATTACATGCGCTTATTAAATCTGAGAATGAGGAAACGGATTTAGATAGACAAGAACAAGAAGCGTATTATGTGGTTGAACAAGTAAAATATATCCTTGAAAATAAACTAGTATATGATGCGAAAAACAATGCTTATCGTAAAGCAACTTATAAAGATATTGTTATTTTAGAGCGTGGAATGAGTAATGCTAGACGTTTGCAAAAAGTATTTAAAGATAATAATATTCCTTTTCATGTTAATAGTAAGGAAGGCTATTTTGAGCAAACAGAAGTTCGACTAGTATTATCATTCCTTAGAACTATCGACAACCCATTGCAAGATATTTATCTAGTTGGGTTAATGCGTTCTGTCATTTATCAATTTACTGAAGATGAACTTGCTGAAATTCGAGTAGTCAGTTCAAATGATGATTACTTTTATCAATCTATTTTACACTATATAAAATATGACCAAGCTAATATACGATTAGTAGATAAATTACGACGCTTTATTGAAGATATACATTTATATCAAGAGTATGGTCAAACACATCCTGTGTATCAGTTAATAGATAAGTTTTATAACGATCATTATGTCATCCAATATTTTAGTGGACTTATTGGTGGTAAAGGTCGACGTGCTAACCTTTTTGGATTATTTAATAAAGCAATAGAATTTGAAAATTCTACATTTAGAGGACTTTATCAATTTATAAGATTTATCGATGAATTGATAGAGCGTAAAAAAGATTTTGGTGAAGAAAATGTAATAGGACCTAATGATAATGTAGTTCGAATGATGACGATTCATAGTAGTAAAGGTTTAGAGTTCCCATATGTTATTTATTCTGGACTTTCTAAAAATTTTAATAAAGATGATATTCGTAAACCGTTAGTACTAAATCAAAAATATGGTTTAGGAATGGAGTACTATGATGTAGCAGAAAACATTTCCTACCCATCACTTTCATCTGTGGTTATTAAATCGTTAACAGAAAAAGAATTGATTTCTGAAGAAATGCGTTTAATGTACGTGGCGTTAACCCGTGCAAAAGAACAACTCATTCTAATCGGAACCGTAGATAAAGAAGAAAAATTAAAAAATTATGAACGTTTACCTATTTCAAATCAGCATATTGCACTTCATAAAAGATTATCAGCAGAACGACCATTTAAATTAATATATAGCATTTTAGCGAAACATTTATCTCATTCTATTACATCTGATTATCAATTTGAAACGTCTATCAATCAATTAGATGACAGTTTAAAACCTTATGTAGATTTAAGCGTGGTTTATTTTGATGAATTGTCTTTAATAAGTGATTCTAATGAAACATTACATCGAACTATCAATGATATTGAAAAAGAGGCTCCAAATAATAAAGAAAGCGAACAACAAATGATTCATCAATTAACGTTTAAGTATCCATTTATAAAAGATACTCAAAAGCCTTCAAAACAATCTGTATCTGAATTAAAACGGCAATTAGAAACTAAAGAAGATGGAACAAGTTATGATAGAGTAAGACAATATCGTATTGGTGCTTATACTTATGAACGTCCTAAATTTTTGAGACAAGAACGAAAACGTAAAGCTAATGAAATTGGTACATTAATGCATACCGTTATGCAACATCTTCCATTTAGAGAGCAAAGATTAACTGAAACAGAGTTAGATGACTATATTCTCATGTTGATCGATAAACACATTATTGAAAAAGAAGCTAAAAAAGATATCCAATTTGACAGAATTATGGAATTTATTCGTAGTGACTTATATATGAAAATTGCACAAGCTGATGAAGTATACAGAGAGTTACCATTTGTAGTTAACCAAGCACGTGTAGATGAAATGCCAGATTTAGACGAAGATGTCTCCATTATCCAAGGTATGGTTGATTTGATTTTTATTAAAGATAATCAATATTATTTTGTAGATTACAAAACAGATGCTTTTAATCGAAGAAAAGGACTAACTGATCAAGAAATTGGGATTCAGTTACGTGATAAATATAAAATTCAAATGAAATATTATAAAAATACTTTAGAAACAATACTAAATAAAAGAGTAAATGGCTATTTATATTTCTTCCAATTCGGTGCGATGGGCATTGAAGATACATTATAATATCAATATTATTTTGTTTTAGAAAAAGTGAGCCAAATTTCTAAAATTTCAGACATATATATTTGTTATTTATTAATATTTAAAGTTATAATATGAAATAAGATATAGATGAGGAGTTGATAATGAATGAAATTTTTATCATTCAAATACCATGACGCTGAATCATATGGCGTTAAAGTAAAGCGTGAAGACGCTGTATGGGATTTAAAACAAATTTTTGCTGAATTTGGTGAAGGAGACTTCCAACCACAAACGTTACTTGAAGGTTTACAACAAAACCAAACACTCGATTTCCAAGAGCAAGTACGTAAAGCAGTAGTAGCTGTTGAAAATAGTGGGAAAGCAGATCAGTATAAATTCTCATTTAATGACATTGAATTTTTACCTCCTGTAACACCACCGAATAATGTCATTGCGTTTGGTCGTAATTATAAAGAGCACGCTTCTGAGTTAAATCATGAAGTGCAACGTTTATATGTGTTCACTAAAGCAGCTTCTTCTTTAACTGGTGATAACGCAACAATTCCAAATCATAAAGATATTACAGATCAATTGGATTATGAAGGTGAATTAGGAATTGTCATCGGTAAATCTGGCGAAAAGATTCCTAAAGGCTTAGCACTAGATTATGTTTATGGCTATACTATTATTAATGATATTACAGACCGTACTGCTCAAAATGCGCAAGATCAAGCTTTCTTATCTAAAAGTTTAACAGGCGGTTGTCCAATGGGACCATATATTGTGACTAAAGATGAATTACCTACTCCAGAAAATGTTAATATTGTCACTAAGGTAAATAATGAAATTCGCCAAGATGGAAATACAAGTCAAATGATTAATAAAATTGATGACTTAATTCAAGAAATTTCTAAATATGTTGCATTACATCCAGGTGATATTATTGCAACTGGTACTCCAGCAGGTGTGGGAGCTGGCTTACAGCCACCAAAATTCTTACAACCTGGTGATGAAGTTAAAGTAACTATCGACAACATTGGTACTTTGACAACGTATATTGACAAAAAATAATGATAGATATGTTTAAAGAGGGGAGCTATGGCTTCTCTCTTTTTTAATTTTAATACTTAAAAAGTGTAGATATGTTATGATAAATGAGAGAAAGTGATTATAAATATTTGGAGGTAATCAAGTCTTGTTACATATGCATATTGTGAGTTGGGTTTTAACCATTGTGTTATATATAATTGCATTTTTACACATTTCAAAATCACAAGGACCAACACCAACTTTTAAATCATTACATATGGCACTTAGAGTCTTTATGCTCCTTACATTGTTCTCAGGATTTTGGGAATTAATTAAAGAGTTTATGGCTGCAAGTCATGGTGAAGGCGGCAACCACATGCTTCTTACTTTGAAAATGTTATGTGGATTAGGTGTTGTTGCTTTAATGGAAGTATCAATAGCTAAAAGAAAAAAACATGAACCTAGTCATGGCTTATTTTGGGCAACAATTATTTTAATTATTATTACTATGGCTCTTGGAATTATCTTGCCATGGGGCCCATTAACTAAAATGTTTGGTTTAAGCTAAGTCAAAAAAGACTAGGACATAATTCCTAGCAAAATAGCCAGTAAATGAGTGTATTATAAATTCATTTACTGGCTTCTTTATTTACAATACTACGTATTGTTGACTCGCTTTCTTAGGGGACAGCTTCAGCCTGTAGTCTTCAGCTTATCCTGTTCTCTCAAGTGTCTCGCCAAAATATTTTGTGTTTATATGTAATTTTACATCGACATACTTTAAAAAATAAGGGACTTTCGTATCATTTAATAAATACCAATAAACTAAATTAACAAGGTTTCTTATATATAAAAAATATAACATGACTCAACTTACTCTACTAAATAGCACTCAATATAAGAAAACGAGCAACTCAACGAGTTGAAAATAATCAAAAATTTATAAAAAAGACAAGTTCTATTGAAATAATATAGAACTTGTCTTTTTTCACTTATCCAGAAACTTTATGTCCCAGACTCTCTATATATTACGTGATTTATAACCAATCAAGTTGATTAAATCTTTAGGATGGCTATAAGGAGGCGCATAGGCAACTTCAAATTCAGTCAATTCATCTACTGTAAGATGACTCATCATAGCCATTGATAAAATATCGATACGTTTATCTGCACCTTGTTTTCCAACTGCTGCAGCGCGTAATAATTGTCTATTTTTTTTATTAAAGTAGACTCGTAAGTGTAATGGTGTATTACCTGGGTAATATCCGGCGTGTGCACCTGAATTAATCTCAACCATCTCATAATTAAATTGATTCAATTCTTCAGGTTTGATTCCTACACTCGCAAAAGTATAGTCAAAAAATTTCACAATATTTGAACCCAAAAAACCTTTAAATGTAATCGTCTTTTTACCTGAGAGTTGCTCTGCTATAATACTTGCTGCACGGTGAGCGCCCCAAGCTAGAGGTACTTGAGCAAACATATTTACATGACGATAATGCGAGGTGATGACATCACCTAAAGCATAAATATTAGGTATATTTGTTTTAAAACAGTCATCAACAGGGATAAAACCATTTTTGTCTAAGTGAATATTTGAAGAACGTAAAAATGATGAATTAGGATGAGTTCCTATACCTTCAATAATAATATCGAAGTCTTCGTTTATCCCAGATTTAAAATAAACAGTGTGATGTTGAATAGATTCAATTTCTTCATTTAGTCTATATGAAATGTTTCTTTTTTCGATTTCACTAAAAATAACTGCATTCATATCTTGGTCCATTAATTTATTGACTTTATCTGAACGATGAATCCATGTCACATCAAGACCACGTTGATAAAGATTTTCTAATACCTCTAATGAAATGTATCCAGCACCGACAACTAAGGCACGCTTAGCTTTATGATGGGTGATATATTGATCAATTTGGTCCATATCTTCTGCATTTCTTAAAGTGAAAATAAAATCATTAGTAAATCCAAGAGTATTTGCACTAGCACCAGGACTTAATATTAACTTATCATAAGTTTCATAGAATGTTTCGCCAGTTCGATGATTTAATACACGTACGATGTGTTGTTGATCATTTACTTCAATTACTTCGTGATGTGTTTTAACTACAATATTTTTCTTTTCTTTAAAAGTGTCGGGTGTAATAGGCAATATTTTATGACGATCAGAAACGAGATTACCAATATAGTAAGGTAGACCACAATTAGCAAAACTCATATCTCGATCTTTTTCAAAAATGATAATGTCACTTTCTTTATCTAAACGACGAATCTGACTTGCACATGTTGCACCACCAGCAACTGCACCAACTACAATAATTTTAGACATAAATATCCTCCGTAACTCTGAAGTAAACAAATGAGATATAATTATATTCTTTAGAACCTCATTTTAAGTTTTACAATTTTATTATTGATAAGGTATTTCTAGTTTAAAAAATTCATTTAGATAGCGTCCAATCCCATCTTCATTATTGGAGTAAGTGACATGATTAGCAATATGTTTTAATTCATCTAATCCATTGTCCATAGCGATTCCATATTGAGCATATTTAATCATTTCTATATCATTATCTTCATCTCCAAATGCGATAATATTGGAAGAATCTATATTTAAATATGATTTAACATAGTCAATACCACGAGCTTTATTAATGCCTCGTTTTACAATTTCAATAACAGGAAAAGGAGCGCCCCAACGACGATGTTCAATATTTTCAGCATAAAAGCGTGTTAACATCTGTTTAATACGTGCGATATTGACTTCTTCAGCTTCGACTAATATAGAAGTTGGAGACTCATCAAGTTTCTCTAATAAATTGCCTGTTTGAATTTTGGGATTACCCATTGAAAAACCTTCAAATAATCGAGGATCGTGATTATTGATAAAGACACTGTCTCTAACTTCAGCAATAAGGTTTGTTACATTTTCTTTTTGAAGTGCTTCTATAATACTTCTGGCGATATCTACATCTAGTACCTCATGTTTTGTTTCAAAATCATCTGCTTTTGGATGGTGTATGTATGCACCATTAAAATTAACAATAGGTGTATCCATGTTAAGTCCATGATAATATATTTGGCTTGCGCGATAAGGACGTCCAGTGGCAATCATTAAGTAATGACCTTGTTTTTGTAAGGATGTTAAAACTTTTTTGGTATAATTACTAATTTCTTTATTATCATTTAATAAAGTTCCATCTAAATCTAAACAAATTAAATAAGGTTTCATAAATATCTCCTTGTATTACGATTCATAAATATTATTTTAGTTGTATCATAGCATTTTATTGGCGTTTTGTCGGATATTTGATATATTAGTGTAAAGATAAGTATTGAGAGGTGATACTAATGGAAGAAGCATTAAAAGATAGTATCCTTGGCGCTTTAGAAATGGTAATTGACCCTGAATTAGGTATAGATATTGTTAATTTAGGTTTAGTATATAAAGTAAATGTTGATGATGAAGGATTATGTACTGTCGAAATGACACTTACATCTATGGGTTGTCCACTTGGACCACAAATCATTGATCAAATTAAGACAGTCTTAGCCGAAATTCCAGAGATTCAAGATACAGAAGTTAATATTGTTTGGAATCCTCCATGGAATAAAGACATGATGTCTAGATATGCTAAAATCGCATTAGGTGTTGGATAAATTTAAGCGATTTTGTCATCATTAATGATATAAAGTAGTTTATTTTAAGAACTAGACTCAATATTTAATAGAGAGTAGGGGGATAAATTTTCTTCTACTCTCTTGTTTTTTAATATATATATAAGAATGTGACAATTTTATCTTAGATGAGTAAAAAAGAAATGACATAATTGTAATATAAATTGAATTTACTTCTAGGTTATACTACAATACATAAGACTTATGCCTTAAGAAAAGTATAATTTTCAACAATTAAGAATTAATCAATGAAAATGAATTTATATTTTATTTAATTGTATATCAATTGTCAGTCAACTTAGTATAAAACACAAAATCATATTATACAGTGTATTTAAATTCATAAACTATAGAATGACCAATCATACATATAAATTTCTATAATTAACTTTATTGTTATTCTGATTTTAGTGCTTTTATATCTAATGAATTTATTATTTAGTAGGGAAAGAATGTGAACAATGAAACAAAATTTAGAAAAGGGCGTGCATGAAAAAACAAAAATGCGTTATATGCCTGGTTTAGATGGTCTAAGAGCAATTGCCGTATTAGGCATCATTATATATCATTTAAATAGAAAATGGCTTACTGGTGGTTTTATTGGTGTCGATACCTTTTTCGTCATTTCAGGATACTTAATTACTAGTTTACTTATGAAAGAGTATGAAGAAAAAGGTATTATTAATCTCAGACAATTTTGGATTAGACGTATAAAACGTTTATTGCCAGCAGTGATAGCTTTATTGATAACGGTAGGTATTGCGACCTTATTATTTGAACCTCAACAAATTGTAAGAGTTAAACATGATATTATTGCAGCGCTATTTTATGTTTCAAATTGGTGGTATATTGCTAAAGATGTTAACTATTTTGAACAATTTTCATTCATGCCTCTTAAACATTTATGGTCTCTTGCTATCGAAGAACAATTTTATTTATTTTTCCCATTTATTTTGGTGATATTATTACTTACGATTAAAAAATATCGGAATGTGACACTTATATTTTGGATTGTATCATTGGCCTCTTTATTAGAAATGATCATTATATCACAACCAAATGTGGGATATTCACGTGTTTATTTTGGAACAGACACACGTTTACAAACTTTATTATTGGGCGTTATATTAGCATTTATTTGGCCACCATTTAAATTAAAAGCTAATCCGCCACAAATATTACGTCGTGCAATAGATGGTATTGGTATAGGTAGTCTACTTATCTTAATTATTTTATTCTTTACAGTTAATGACGATAGCGATTGGATATATAATGGTGGATTTTATTTGATATCTTTAATGACATTATTTGTTATTGCAAGTGTCGTTCATCCATCTACAATGATTGCTAAAGTTCTAGGGCATCCTTTGTTAGTGTATATCGGAAAACGATCATATAGTTTATATTTATGGCATTTTGCTGTCATTAGTTTTCTACATATACATTTTGTTGATGGTCAATTACCAATATATGTGTATCTCTTAGATATGATATTGACTGTGTTATTTGCGGAATTATCTTATCGTTATATTGAAACGCCATTTAGACGTGAAGGGTTAAGAGCATTTTCTTTTGATCGATTACGTACACCTAAATTTATAAGAACAATAGTTACAATAGTAGCTTTGATTCCATTACTATTAATATTTATGGGTGCATTTGATCGATTTGGAAAAGATGAGATTGCAAATAAAGTAAATAGTTTTAATACAAGTACTGCCGATAAATATTTAGTCAACCTGATGCCTGGTGAAAATATTAAGTTAAATGGACAAACAAGTAAGAGTGAGAAAAAAGATAAAGTATATACAAATATTAGTCCATTACTTATTGGTGATTCAGTTATGGTAGATATTGGTGAACAATTTAAATCTCAAGTTCCTAAAGCAACTATAGATGGTAAAGTAGGTCGTCACTTACAAGAAGCGTTGACAGTTGCAAATAATTACACTAATTATAATAAATCGTCAGATCAAGTGGTATTAGAACTTGGTACAAACGGCGATTTTACTCAAGATGAGCTTGACCAACTTATTAGTAAATTTGGTAAAGCAAAAATATATTTAGTTAATACGAGAGTACCGAGAAGCTGGCAAGATAATGTAAATAAACAATTTGCAGACGCAGCTAAACGACATAAAAACGTTGTTTTAGTAGATTGGTATAAACGATCTGCTGGTCACACTGAATATTTTGCATCTGATGGTGTTCACTTAGAAAATAGTGGTGTACAAGCATTATCGGACGAAATAATTAAAAATATAACTAAAAAATAAATAATTAAAAGGGATTAACTAGTTGAGGAGGCTCACAAAGTTAGTCCCTTTTTTGACTTTAAGAAAAATGTAATATTACTATGTTTGAATAATAAAGTTATGTGTTAAATAATGAGTGAAACATTTATGAAAGCTTGATATGATAGTATTTATTAAATTGTTAAAAAGTTGAATAAAATTGTTGATTAATCAGTAAATAGGGTCTATAATATAATTAAGGTCAAAGAAAGTCAAAGTCAAAAAAGAAGTATTTGACCGTACTTTTATTCATTAAGTAGGGGTGAATAAATTTGGATATTAATCAAATGACTTATAAAGTACAAGAAGCTTTGCAAAAAGCAATTGAATTTAGTAAAGAAAATAAATTACAAAATATTGAAATTGAAGCAATATTAAAGGGAACTTTAGAAGAAGACGAAAGCTTGTTTAAAAGTATTTTAGAACGTGCAAATATAGATACTGATAAATTAAATCAAGCGTATAGTGAAAAATTAAAACACTATCCATCAGTACAAGGAGATAATGTTCAATATGGGCAATATATTGGCTCAAAAGCAAACGAATTGTTAAATAAAGCTGAGTCATATATGAAAGAATATGAAGATGAATATATTTCAATGGAACATATTTTACGTGCTGCTATGGATATTGATGAAACAACAAAACAATTTGTAGGAAATAAAATAGACGTAGTTAAAGAAATTATTACTAAAGTTAGAGGGGGAAATCACGTGACTTCACAAAACCCAGAAGTAAATTATGAAGCTTTAGAAAAATATGGAAGAGATTTAGTAGAAGAAGTTCGCCAAGGAAAAATGGACCCAGTTATTGGTAGAGATGAAGAGATTCGTAATACCATTCGAATTTTAAGCCGTAAAACTAAAAATAACCCAGTATTAATTGGTGAGCCTGGTGTAGGTAAAACTGCAATAGTAGAAGGATTGGCACAACGTATTGTACGTAAAGACGTACCTGAATCATTATTAGATAAAACAATATTTGAACTAGATTTAAGTGCACTAGTTGCTGGTGCTAAATTTAGAGGTGAATTTGAAGAACGTCTTAAAGCAGTACTTAAAGAAGTGAAAGAATCAGATGGACGTATTATCTTATTTATCGATGAAATTCATATGTTAGTTGGTGCTGGTAAAACAGATGGTGCAATGGATGCAGGTAACATGTTAAAACCAATGCTAGCTCGTGGTGAGTTGCATTGTATCGGTGCTACAACATTAAATGAATATAGAGAATACATTGAAAAAGATTCAGCGCTTGAACGTCGATTCCAAAAAGTAGGTGTAAGTGAACCAGACGTAGAAGATACAATTTCTATCTTACGTGGTTTAAAAGAACGCTATGAAGTGTACCATGGCGTACGTATTCAAGACCGCGCATTAGTAGCAGCAGCAGAATTATCAGATCGTTATATTACTGATCGATTCTTACCAGACAAAGCAATAGATTTAGTCGATCAAGCATGTGCGACTATCAGAACAGAAATGGGATCAAATCCAACTGAATTAGACCAAGTTAATCGTCGTGTTATGCAATTAGAGATTGAAGAAAGTGCATTAAAAAATGAATCAGATAATGCAAGTAAACATCGATTAGAAGAATTGCAAGAAGAACTTTCAAATGAAAAAGAAAAACAAGCGTCATTACAATCTCGTGTAGAACAAGAAAAAGAAAAAATCGCGAAAGTTCAAGAAAAACGTGCTGAATTAGATCGTAGTCGTCAAGCATTAGAAGATGCTCAAACAGAAAGTAATTATGAAAAAGCGGCAGAATTACAATATGGCACTATTCCACAATTAGAAAGAGAATTAAAAGAATACGAAGAAGCTTTCCATGATGAACAAGGCGATAACGAACGCATGATTCGTGAAGTTGTTTCTGATGAGGAAATTGGAGACATTGTAAGTCAATGGACAGGTATTCCAGTTTCTAAATTAGTCGAAACAGAAAGAGAAAAATTATTAAACTTAAGTGATATCTTACACGAACGTGTCGTAGGACAAGATAAAGCGGTAGATCTTGTGTCAGATGCTGTAGTGAGAGCACGTGCAGGCATAAAAGATCCTAATCGTCCAATAGGTAGTTTCTTATTCTTAGGTCCAACTGGTGTAGGTAAAACAGAATTAGCTAAATCACTTGCTTCATCATTATTCGACTCTGAAAAACATATGATTCGTATTGATATGAGTGAATATATGGAAAAACACTCAGTTTCTAGATTAATTGGTGCCCCTCCAGGTTATGTAGGTCATGATGAAGGTGGCCAATTAACTGAAGCGGTAAGACGTAATCCATATTCAGTTATTCTACTCGACGAAGTTGAGAAAGCACATAGTGATGTTTTCAACGTGTTGCTTCAAATTTTAGATGAAGGACGTCTCACTGATTCTAAAGGTCGTAGCGTAGACTTTAAAAATACAATTATTATTATGACTAGTAATATTGGTTCACAAATATTATTAGAAAATGTTAAAGATTCTGGTGAAATTACTGAAATTACTGAAAAAGCAGTTATGGATAGTTTACATGCATTCTTCAAACCAGAAATCTTAAACCGTATGGATGACATTGTATTATTTAAACCATTATCTATAAATGATATGAGTATGATTGTAGATAAAATCTTAACTCAATTAAATATTCGATTAATGGATCAACGTATTTCAATTGAAGTATCTGACGAAGCTAAAAAATGGTTAGGTGAAGAAGCATATGAACCTCAATTTGGTGCTAGACCACTTAAACGTTTTGTACAACGTCAAATTGAAACACCACTTGCTCGTATGATGATTAAAGAAAATATGCCAGAAGGTACAAAAGTAAATGTTGATTTAAATGATAGTCAAGAATTAACATTTGATGTACAAAAACCATCAGCTGAATAGTATATAAAAAGGCATTGGAAAGCTTAAGCTTTCCAATGCCTTTTCTTATTATTACACATGTTAAGAGTGTTCTATTATTTCCAACACGTAATACTATTTAGACGTCTCTATTTCCTTTACGAGCGAAATCATTAGATTTAATCATAGCACCTAAGATGGCAATTGCAATTGTAATGATAAGTGCAATAATAATTGGTTTAACAACATCTAAACTGCCACCACCATTTAAACTATTAAGTACAAAGTTAACCATTTGTGTTAAGATTAACGCCCAAATAAAAGTTACGAGGTATTTCATACACACGACCTCCAATTTATATATATTATTATTTTAAAGTAAAGTGAATTATTTGTATAGTATTAGTAGAGAATGTATGAAAATTTGTACCAATTTTTATATGAATTATGACTCGCAACTTTTTAGAAAATCGTTTAAAAAAGTTTAACTACTTGAGTTAGATTTAAAAAGTATGTTAAATTAATACCTGGTATTAAAAATTGAAGTAAGAAGGTGTACGTTCATGAACGTAGGTATAAAAGGTTTTGGTGCTTATGCACCTGAAAGAGTAGTCGACAATGCCTATTTTGAAGGTTTTTTAGATACGTCTGATGAATGGATTTCAAAAATGACTGGTATTAAAGAAAGACGTTGGTCTCGTGACGATCAAGATACGTCAGACTTAGCATATGAAGCAAGTAAAAAGGCAATTAAAGATGCTGGTATTGAACCAGCCGATATAGATATGATAATTGTAGCTACAGCAACTGGAGATATGCCATTTCCTTCTGTAGCCAATATACTACAAGAAAAATTAGGTACTGGAAAAGTGCCAACTATGGATCAGCTTGCTGCATGCTCAGGTTTCATGTATTCAATGATTACTGCAAAACAATATGTTCAATCTGGGGATTATAAAAATATTTTAGTAGTGGGTGCAGATAAGTTATCTAAAATTACTGACTTAACTGATCGTTCAACTGCTGTATTATTTGGAGACGGTGCAGGTGCAGTAGTCATTGGTGAAGTTTCAGAAGGACGAGGTATTATTAGCTATGAAATGGGCTCAGATGGGTCAGGTGGAAAATACTTATATTTAAATAAAGAGACTGGTAAACTAGTAATGAATGGACGTGAAGTTTTTAAATTTGCTGTAAGAATTATGGGCGAAGCGTCTACACGTGTAGTTGAAAAAGCTGGTTTAGAATCTGATGATATTGATATGTTTATACCACATCAAGCAAATATCAGAATTATGGAATCAGCACGTGAAAGATTAGGTATTGAAAAAGAAAAAATGAGTGTTTCAGTTAACCGTTTTGGAAACACATCAGCTGCTTCAATTCCTTTAAGTATTCAACAAGAATTAGAAAACGGAAGAATTAATAATGATGACACTTTAGTACTCGTAGGTTTCGGTGGTGGCCTTACATGGGGTGCTATGGTAATCAAATGGGGTAAATAGGAGGATTTAATGTATGACTGAAAACAAAAGAGTAGTAATTACAGGCCTGGGTGCATTATCACCTATTGGAAACGACGCCCAAACAAGTTGGGAAAACGCCTTAAAAGGTGTCAATGGAATTGATACAATTACACGCGTTGATACTGAAGGATATAATGTTCATTTAGCAGGTGAATTAAAAGATTTTAATATTGAAGATCATATTTCAAAAAAAGATGCGCGTCGCATGGATCGATTTACACAATATGCAGTAGTAGCTGCAAGACAAGCTGTAAAAGATGCTAATTTAACTATCAATGATGATAATGCTAATCGTATTGGTGTATGGATTGGCTCGGGTATTGGTGGAATGGAAACATTTGAAGTAGCACATACAATGTTACAAAACAAAGGACCAAGAAGAGTTAGTCCTTTCTTTGTACCAATGCTTATTCCTGATATGGCTACTGGTCAAGTATCCATTGATTTAGGTGCAAAAGGACCTAATGGGTCAACAGTAACTGCTTGTGCGACAGGTACAAATTCTATCGGTGAAGCATTTAAAATCATTCAAAGAGGCGATGCTGATGCTATGATTACTGGTGGTACTGAAGCACCTATTACACATATGGCACTTGCAGGATTCAGTGCAAGTCGTGCATTATCAACAAACGATGATAAAGAAACAGCTTGTCGTCCCTTCCAAGAAGGACGTGACGGATTTATCATGGGTGAAGGCGCTGGTATCTTAGTCATTGAATCATTAGAATCAGCACAAGCACGTGGTGCTCAAATTTATGCTGAAATTGTAGGTTATGGTTCAACTGGAGATGCTTATCACATCACTGCGCCAGCTCCTGAAGGTGAAGGTGGTTCTCGTGCAATGCAAGCGGCTTTAGATGATGCAGGTATTGAAGCTAAAGATATTCAATACTTAAATGCACATGGAACAAGTACGCCAGTAGGTGACTTGTATGAAATTAAAGCAATTAAAAATACCTTCGGAGAGGCTGCTAAAAGCTTGAAAATTAGCTCAACTAAATCGATGACAGGGCATTTATTAGGTGCTACAGGGGGAGTTGAAGCTATTTTCTCTGCATTATCTATTCGTGATTCTAAAGTTGCACCAACTATTCATGCAGACTCACCAGATCCAGAGTGTGACTTAGATATTATTCCTAATGAAGCGCAAGATTTAGAAATTGAATATGCTATGAGTAATAGTTTAGGTTTCGGTGGACATAATGCAGTATTAGTATTTAAAAAATTTAAAGATGAATAACGAAATATAAAGTTTGAAATATAGATTTGAAGTACATTTCATTAAATGAATAATTAATAGAGTTGGCTGATTTTGTTTTATGCAAAATCAGCCATTTTTTTATGTGAGAGCAGTTGGTGATTAAATTGAGAATGTATTGATATTAATTATTTTCCATTCTAATCTTACAATAAAAGCTAAAAGATTTTCTTATGAAAGTTCACGTACAATGTGAGATGTGATTTAGTATTCGAAAAAATCAACATCTTGTAAGGGAGTTGAATTAATGGGTCAAGATAATGAATTCTATCTCATTACTTTTTATAGTAAAAGTGAAATAAGAATGATCAATATGAAGTAAAATGCACAAAGTATAAGAGCGGGGAGTATCCATGCTGAAATAATATAATTATCTTTTTTTACTTGTTTCGGATTAAAAAATTCATCATCTTTTAAAGTTTTCTTTTTTGAACGAGAAGAGAGTTGATAACGCATACGTCTAAAGCCAAAACTAGTAGCATCAAATATCCCTTCTTGTACTAGAAGAATTAAAAATAGACAAATAAATAAAATAAGAGAAATATAAAACAATATATCAAGAAAAGAAATAAATGAACGTTGAGTAAAAGCTACCCAGACAATAAAAGCAATTAAAAGTGGAATGAATAGCCATATCAACCAAGTTTTAAAATTTTTCATATACGCCTCCATCTTTTTTAAAACTATATAGTCTAACTTATTGTAAGTTTACTACAAATTAAAATCTAAAAATAAATTTCTTTTAAATAATATATATAAAAATTACACTTATATTAATAAAATGTAAAATTATATTGCAATTATATGAAAAAAGTATATATAATATGTATAAATATTTCTGAAAATTTTGAAGGGAATGTTAATTTTGAAAATTTAGTAAAGGGGGACTGTATGATGACGCGATATATATTAAAACGTTTGGGATATATGGTTTTATCGTTATTTATTATCATCACAATTACATTTTTCTTAATGAAAATGATGCCTGGATCACCATTTAATGATGCTAAATTAAGCGCTGAGCAAAAAGCAATTTTAAACGAAAAATATGGATTAAACGATCCAGTAGCAGTGCAATATCTTCATTATTTAAAAAATGTAGTAACTGGGGATTTTGGCTATTCGTTCCAATATCATAATCAACCAGTTTGGTCATTAATTAGACCGAGATTGATTCCTTCTATGGAAATGGGTATTACTGCAATGATTATTGGAGTGATTTTAGGTTTAATTTTAGGCGTAGCAGCTGCTACGAAACAAAACACTTGGGTAGACTATACAACTACTGTTATTTCAGTTATAGCAGTATCAGTACCTTCATTCGTCTTAGCAGTACTATTACAATACGTTTTTGCAGTACGTTTAAGATGGTTTCCAGTGGCAGGATGGGAAGGATTTTCAACTGCAGTGTTGCCTTCCTTAGCATTATCAGCAAGTGTAATGGCCACAGTAGCTCGTTATATTCGAGCTGAAATGATAGAGGTACTAAGTTCTGATTACATATTATTAGCAAGAGCTAAAGGTAACTCGCCGATAAGAGTCCTTTTTGGGCATGCATTAAGAAATGCATTAATTCCTATTATTACAATTATTGTTCCAATGTTAGCCGGTATTTTAACAGGGACTTTGACTATTGAAAATATCTTTGGTGTACCCGGTTTAGGGGACCAATTTGTTAGATCGATTACAACAAATGATTTCTCAGTGATTATGGCAACAACGATTTTATTTAGTACGTTATTCATCGTTTCAATTTTTATCGTAGATATTCTTTATGGTGTTATTGATCCAAGAATTCGTGTACAAGGAGGTAAAAAGTAATGACTGACAATTTTAATAAACCATTTGATGATCATTCAAATGCAGCAATGACGCATACCTCTGAAGGCGCGGTCGCATCAGATTTTGTTATTAGAGAACATGACTTAAATAAAGAACCTGAAATTCAAAGAGAAAGTAAAAACTTTTGGCAAGATGCTTGGACACAGTTAAAAAGAAACAAATTAGCAATTGTCGGTTTAATTGGCCTTATTTTAATTGTCATTCTTGCTTTTGTCGGTCCAGCATTTAGTAAACACGACTATACAGAACAAGATGTCAATAGACGTAATTTACCTGCCAAAGTTCCTGTTCTAGATAAAGTTCCATTTCTACCATTTGATGGAACTGGAGCAGATGGAAAAAACGCGTATAAAGAAGCAGAAGTGAAAGAAAATTTCTGGTTTGGTACAGATCAATTAGGTAGAGATCTTTGGACGCGTACTTGGAAGGGCGCTCAAATTTCATTATTTATTGGTGTTGTTGCAGCGGCTCTTGATATTTTTATTGGTGTCGTATATGGTGCTATTTCCGGATTTTTCGGAGGACGCATAGATAATATCATGCAGCGTATTTTAGAAATTATAGCATCGATTCCTAACCTAATCGTGGTTATTTTATTTGTATTAATTTTTGAACCATCAATTTGGACGATTATTTTGGCCATGTCTATTACTGGTTGGCTAGGAATGAGTCGAGTTGTTCGTGGTGAATTTTTAAAATTAAAAAATCAAGAATTCGTCATGGCTTCTAGAACATTAGGAGCTTCAAAATTAAAATTAATTTTTAAACATATTTTACCGAATGCATTAGGTGCCATTGTTGTAACCTCTATGTTTACTGTACCAAGTGCTATTTTCTTCGAAGCATTTTTAAGTTTTATCGGAATTGGGGTACCAGCACCTAAGACATCACTTGGTTCATTGGTAAATGACGGTCGTGCAATGTTACTTATTCATCCACACGAGTTATTTATTCCAGCTACAGTATTGAGTTTATTAATTTTATTCTTTTATCTATTTAGTGATGGTTTACGCGATGCATTTGATCCTAAAATGCGTAAATAACAAAGGAGGCATAAGTGATGTCAGAAAGAGTATTAGAAGTCAACAACTTGCATGTTTCCTTTGACATTACAGCAGGGGAAGTACAAGCAGTTAGAGGTGTAGATTTTTATTTGAACAAAGGGGAAACTTTAGCAATTGTCGGAGAATCTGGTTCTGGGAAATCAGTCACTACTAAAGCAATTACTAAGTTATTCCAAGGGGATACTGGGAGAATAAAAAAAGGGACAATCGATTTTTTAGGAGAAGATTTAGCAGTTAAATCAGAAAAAGAATTGAATAAGTTACGTGGAAAAGATATCTCAATGATATTTCAAGATCCTATGACTTCTTTAAATCCAACGATGCAAATTGGTAAACAGGTGATGGAGCCTTTAATGAAACATCGTAACTATAATAAATCTGATGCAAAAAAAAGAGCACTAGAGATTTTAAATTTAGTGGGCTTACCTAATGCTGAAAAACGTTTTAAAGCATATCCACATCAATTTTCAGGTGGACAACGTCAAAGGATTGTTATTGCCACAGCTTTAGCATGTGAACCAAAAGTACTAATTGCGGATGAACCAACTACAGCACTTGATGTTACAATGCAAGCACAAATTTTAGATTTAATGAAAGATTTACAAGAAAAAATTGATACGTCAATCATTTTTATTACACATGACTTAGGGGTAGTAGCAAATATTGCTGATAGAGTAGCAGTGATGTATGGCGGACAAATGATTGAAACCGGCAATGTCGATGAAATTTTCTACGATCCAAAGCATCCTTATACTTGGGGATTACTGTCTTCAATGCCAGATTTAACAACAAGTAATGAAACAGAATTAGTTGCTATTCCAGGCACGCCTCCAGATTTATTACATCCACCAACGGGTGATGCATTTGCAAGACGTAGTCAATACGCATTAAATATCGATTTTAAAGAAGCACCACCCTGGTTTAAAGTATCGCCTACGCATTTTGTGAAATCATGGTTATTAGATGAACGCGCTCCAAAAGTTGAACCACCAGAAATGGTTCAAAAGATACAACGTCAAATACCTAATAATTATGAAAAGCCACGTCGAGTAGAAAGGGTGTCGTTCGATGGAGAAGAATAGTAAAGAGATATTATTAGAAATAAAAAATTTGAAGCAATATTTTAATGAGGGTAAGCGTAATGAAGTAAAAGCAATAAAAGGTATTTCATTTGATATTTATAAAGGGGAAACATTAGGTTTAGTAGGAGAATCTGGTTGTGGAAAATCAACAACCGGAAAAGCGATTATTAAATTAAATAATATTACTGATGGAGAAATTATATATAAGGGTAAAGATATTCAAAAAATTACTAAAAGAAAAGAACTATTGAAATTTAATAAAAAAATTCAAATGATTTTCCAAGATCCCTATGCTTCACTTAATCCTCGACTAAAAGTCATGGATATTGTGGCTGAAGGTATTGATATTCATAAGTTAGCAAGTGATAAGAAAGATCGAAAGCGTCGAGTATATGATTTACTTGAAACTGTTGGATTGAGTAAAGAACATGCGAATCGTTATCCCCATGAATTTTCAGGTGGACAACGTCAACGGATTGGAATTGCTCGTGCACTAGCAGTAGAACCGGAATTTATTATTGCAGATGAGCCTATTTCTGCACTTGACGTGTCAATTCAAGCTCAAGTTGTGAATTTAATGATGAAATTACAAAAAGAACGAGGTATTACTTTCTTATTTATTGCCCATGATTTATCAATGGTGAAATATATTTCAGACCGTATCGCAGTGATGCATTTTGGAAAAATTGTTGAATTAGGGCCAGCTAATGAAATCTATTATCACCCTTTACATGACTATACAAAATCTTTATTATCTGCAATTCCTCAACCTGATCCAGATAGTGAAAGAACAAGAAAACGTATCGTTTATGAAGAAGACGAATCCAAAAATTCAGAACGGAGTCTAAAAGAAATTAGACCAGGCCATTATGTATTTGTGACAGAGGAAGAGGCAGTGAATTTAAAAGAACAAGATCAAACTCATCTTCAACATAATTAAGTCTGAGGAAGGGAGGACGAGAATGTGAAGAAAAAATATAAATATTTAACACTTTTAGTTATTGTCACTTTAATACTATCAGCGTGTAGTAATAACAAAAGTTTATATTCTGATGAAGGACAGGTATTCAGAAAAATAATTTCTCAAGATATAACTACTTTAGATACGGCTCTTATTACAGATGCTGTTTCTAGCGATGTTGCTGGTCAAACTTTCGAAGGATTATATTCAATAGATAAAAATGACAAAGTAACTTTAGGTGTAGCAAAAGAAACACCACAAAAAAGTAATGGCGGTAAAACTCTGACTATCAATTTAAGAAAAGATGCAAAATGGTCAAACGGAGATCCTGTAACAGCGCATGACTTTGTTTATGCATGGAGAAAAGTTGTAGATCCAAAAACTGCCTCTGAATTTGCATATATAATGAGTGATATAAAAAATGCAGATTTAGTTAATACTGGAAAAAAACCATTAAATTCTTTAGGAGTCAAAGCGTTAAATAAATATAAACTTCAAATTGATTTAGAAAGACCGGTACCGTACATAAATGAATTACTTGCTTTAAGTACCTTTTATCCACAAGATGCTAAAATCGCCAAAAAATATGATAAAAAATATGGAACGAATGCTGAAAGAGCAGTTTATAATGGTCCATTCAAAGTTACTAATTGGCAGGTAGAAGATAAAATACAATTGGTTAAAAATAATCAATATTGGGATAAGAAAAATGTTAAATTAGATAAAGTAAATTATAAAGTTTTAAAAGATCAACAAGCAGGCGCTTCTTTATATGATACTAATTCAATCGATGATACAATCATCACTTCTGAACAAGTCGATAAATATAAAGGCAGTAAAGAATTGAACTACCGTTTAACTGCTGGTACTTTTTATATTAAAATGAATGAAAAAACAGTGCCTGAATTTAAAAATAAAAATTTGAGATTAGCTATTGCGCAAGCTATCAATAAAAAAGGGTATGTAAAAACTGTTTTAAATGATGGGTCTATTGCGTCAAATAATTTCACAGGAGTAGGTACAGCGAAGACGCCTGACGAAAAAGACTTCGCAAGTACAGTTGAGTCTCCTTTAAAATATAATCCTAAGATAGCAAAACAAAATTGGGAAAAGGCGAAAAAAGAATTAGGTAAAAAAGAGTTTGCATTTACAATGAATACGCAAGATACACCAGCTTCTAAAATAGCTGCAGAGTATATTAAATCTCAAATTGAAACAAACTTACCAGGCGTTACATTAAAAATTAAACAAATGCCATTTAAACAAAAAACCACTTTAGAATTAGCTAATAATTACGAAGCGACTTATTCAGGTTGGAGTCCAGATTATCCTGATCCAACAGCATTTTTAGAAACAATGACTAAGGATAATGCTCAAAATAATACTGATTGGGATAACAAAGAATATAACAAGCTTTTAAAAGAAGCAAATAGTTCATTGTTACATGAAACAGAAAAAAGAAATGAAGCGCTACAACGTGCGGAAAGTATCTTACTCCATGATGCACCAGTAGCTCCTGTTTATCAAAAAGGTGAAGCACACTTAACTAATCCACAGGTTAAAGGATTACAGTATCATAAAATTGGTCCAGATACTACACTTAAACATGTATATATCGACAAATCAATTGATCGTGAAACAGGGAAAAAGAAGGATAACTAAAATAAGACCACGAGTAATTTACTTATACTCGTGGTCTTTTTTATAATGGTTTATCTCTTACGTCCTAAACCCATTGCACGCTCCATTTTTTTCAATGTTTTAAATGAAGCTTTCTGAGCTTTGTCACGACCTTGATCTAAGATGTCATCTAACTTATCTGAATTATAAAATTCGTTATATTTTTCTTGGAAATGTACTAAAAAGTCTTTAACAACTTCAGATAAATCTGTTTTGAATTTTCCATATCCTTCATTCTCATACTGTGTTTCAAGATCTTTAATTGATTGATCAGTTAAACTTGTATAAATTGTAAGCAAGTTAGAAATACCTGGCTTATTTTCTTTATCGAATTTGATAACGCCATCTGAATCAGTAACAGCGCTTTTGATTTTTTTCGCTGCAACATTTGGTTCATCTAGCAATGAGATAAAGTTTTTTTGATTATCATCACTCTTACTCATTTTCTTTGTTGGGTCTTGTAAACTCATTACACGTCCGCCAACTTTTGGCATACGAATTTCTGGTTTTACTAATACATCGTTATAACGGCTATTAAAGCGTTCAACTAAATTTCTAGTAAGCTCCATATGTTGCTTTTGGTCTTCACCTACAGGAACGATATTTGTATTATAAATAACAATATCTGCTGCCATTAAAGGTGGATAAGTTAATAAACCAGCTGGAATACCATCTGTACGTTTTTGCGCTTTATCTTTATATTGTGTCATACGTTCAAGTTCACCGACACTTGAAATTGTCGTTAACATCCAGCCGGCTTGTACATGAGCTGGAACCTCTGATTGAATAAATAATGTTGATTTTTCTGGATCAATTCCTGAAGCAAGGTAAATTGCTGCGAGTTGACGAATTTGTTTACGTAATTTGATTTTGTCTTGTGGGACAGTAATTGCATGTTGGTCTACAATACAAAAGTAACAATTATAATCATTTTGTACTTCTGCAAATTGTTTTAATGCACCAATATAGTTACCTAATGTAGGTATCCCACTTGGCTGTATTCCTGAAAATAATGTTTCCATATAGATGCCTACCTTCTTTAAAAATAATTCATCTTAACTAGATTATAACAGTATTTTTTTAAATTGTAAGTTATGTTATGATAGTGATGTATAGGAAATACTAAAACATTCAAAGAAATTTTAGAAAATTTGAAATTTCTCAAAATAACTAGGATTTTCTCATTTAATTTTAATGTTAACACGTTATACTTATAATATAAGCTTAAGATGAATTAGCATAATTATTAATATAATGAATAATATTTATTCAATAGGAGAGTGAGATGTATGGTAACATTATTTACATCACCAAGTTGCACATCTTGCCGTAAAGCGAAAGCATGGTTACAAGAACATGACATTCCGTATACGGAGCGTAACATTTTTTCTGAACATTTAACAATTGATGAAATTAAACAAATTTTAAAAATGACTGAAGATGGAACAGATGAAATTATTTCAACTCGTTCTAAAACGTATCAAAAGTTAAACGTAGATATTGATTCTTTACCATTGCAAGATTTATATACAATTATTCAAGATAATCCTGGACTATTACGTCGTCCAATTATTTTAGACGAAAAACGCTTGCAAGTTGGATATAATGAAGATGAGATTAGACGTTTCTTACCTAGAAAGGTTCGTACTTTCCAATTACAAGAAGCTCAACGTCTAGTTGACTGATATTTAAAATTTAAGAACATATTACTAAACAGCACTGGCTTTGCTATAGTGCTGTTTTTTATAATAGAAAAAGGGAATATACTATGATATAGTGTCCTATTAAAAATAGTTAAATTTAATCAAACAAATCAATTGTAATTTAACTTACGTTCTAATACAATATGGTTACTATTCATCGACTGTAAGGAGTGAGATGATATGAGAATAGAACGCGTTGACGACACAACTGTGAAATTATTTATAACTTATGGTGATATTGAAGCAAGAGGATTTAGTCGTGAAGATTTATGGACAAATCGTAAGCGTGGTGAGGAATTCTTTTGGTCAATGATGGACGAGATTAATGAAGAAGAAGATTTTGTAGTTGAAGGTCCTCTTTGGATTCAAGTACATGCATTTGAAAAAGGCGTGGAAGTAACAATCTCTAAATCTAAAAATGAAGAAGCAATGAACATGGCAGATGATCATACAAATGAGCAGTTTGAGGAACAAGTGAATGAGTTGCTAGCTAACACATTAGAACAAGAAGAGAGTATTGAAGATTTATTTGAGCAACGTGCGCAACAAAAGAAAGCACACAAATCTAAACATAAATCATCACAACAACGTTCAAGTCTAAGAACAATTATTGTGAAATTTGAAGACTTAGAGGAAGTCATTAATTACGCTTATCATCATAATCTATCTACAGATGAATTTGAAGATTTATTGTATATGAGTGATTCACGTTACTATTATGCAATTCACTTTGATAGTACTGTTAACCAAGAGACAATTAATGATAGTTATAGTCAATTACTTGAATTTGCTTATCCTAGTGATAAAACAGAAGTGTATTTAAATGATTACGCTAAAATTATTATGAGTCATAATGTTACTTCACAAGTACGTCGTTATTTTACTGATTCAGTAGAATAATATATAACGAGTGAACGAGAGTAGAGAAGACATTCAAAATAAATGTTTTCTCTACTCTCTTTTTTAAAGTAAATGTCTCATCTTAAACGTTTTATAGTATGAGGTGAGTGCATGTTAGTAGCGATTAATCGTAATAATGAAACCGTATATGCCTATCAAGCAATTATTACCGAAGAATATCGATGTCCATATTGTAAAGAAAAACTTCTCTTGAAAAAAGGATTAAAAAAGATTCCACATTTTGCCCATGTCTATCAATCTAAAAGAAAATGTGCAAAAAATGAAACCGAAAAACATTACTATGTTAAATTTCTTATTGCTCAACGTTTAAAAAAACATCACCTTAATGTTGAAATAGAACCTTATTTTTCTAAAATAATGCAGTATCCTGATATTCTTGTAAACGCTAAAGTAGCTATAGAAGTTCAATTTTCAAGAATAAGTATGAAAGAAATAAAAACTCGATCAAGAGGGTTTAAACAAATTGGGATTACCGTGATTTGGATTATCGAACAATTACAATATAATAAGGGATATTTATACTTAAACACGTTTCAAGCTTATTTTATTAATCCGATTGATCGAACGCTATATAGCTGGGATCATGAAGAACAAGTTATAGTAAAGTACATTAATATACAACATATTGGTGGACGAAAATTTATTGCACATAGACAAATCATTCAAATTTCTGAATTGTTATCATTCAATGAAAAAGAGAATTATTTATATTGTTATAAATTATCGAATAGACATATTTATCGTTACATTATAAATTGTAGAAGAAAGCGTTCAGTGCTAGAACCGTCTTTAAGTGCTATGTATCAATTACAAATGAATGATGATGAAGTATGTAGAGATACAGGTTATATTTTTCCTTATCAAATTTTCATTGAAAATCATCCAGTACAATGGCAACTAAAGCTTAAGTTGCTGTTAAAATATAATCTTCCTAAGCATTACTTAATGTCGTATTTGAAATTTAGACAATTTTATTTACAAGATATTAATAAGAAAGAAATTACTTTAAAATTAATAGATGATTATATTAAGCAAGTAAGTGGACGTTTAAACGTGCAAAATTGATAAAAGAATGAGAAAATTATAGCATTAACTCAATTAGGAGGTATACGTATGAGTCAACAACTTACTAGAGAAGAGCAAGAACGAAAATACCCAAATGAAACTTGGGATTTAACAACAATTTTTGAAAATGATGAAGCTTTTGAACAGGCATTAAAAGAGGTAGAAAGTTATCTGGGTAAAGAAGAACAATTTAAAGGACATCTAGGAGATAGTGCTGAAACATTATATAATGCTTTAGCTTTAGAAGACGACATTGGTACACAATTAGAAAAGGTTTATGTTTATGCACATTTAAAACAAGACCAAGACACATCTAATGATAAATATACTGGTTTTGAATCTCGTGCGCACCAACTTATCATAAAAATTAGTTCAGCATGGAGTTTCTTAGTTCCAGAGATTTTGCAAATTGATGAAGAGAAATTAGAATCTTTTATTAAGAGTAATGATGATTTAAAACGTTACGCATTCGATTTGAAATTAATTAATGAAAAACGCCCACATATCTTAGATGCTGATAAAGAAAAGTTATTAACACAAGCACAAGATGCATTATCAACTCCAGAAAATGTCTATGGTATGTTTAGTAATGCTGACTTAGAATTTAAAGACGCAGTAGATAAAGATGGAAAGAAACATCCTTTAACACAAGGTACATTTATTAAGTATTTAGAATCTGATGATCGTGAATTACGTCAATCTGCTTATCATAACTTATATGAGGCTTATGGTGCATATAATAATACATTAGGATCAACTTTAGCTGGTGAAATTAAGAAAAATATTTTCAATGCGCGTGCTCATAACTATAAAACAGCACGTGAACGCGCCTTAAGTAATAATCATATTCCTGAAGAAGTATATGATAATTTAGTTGCAACAGTGCACAAATACCTTCCGTTATTGCATAAATATACTCAATTGAGAAAAGAACTTTTGGGTATTGATGATTTGAAAATGTATGACCTTTATACTCCATTAGTTAAAAATGTCAAATTTGATATGCCATATGATGAAGCTAAAGAATGGATGCTAAAAGCACTAGAACCAATGGGTGAAGAATATTTAGATGTAGTTAAAGAAGGTTTAAATCATCGTTGGGTAGATGTTTATGAGAATAAAGGAAAACGATCAGGTGGTTATTCTTCAGGAGCACATTTGACTAATCCATTTATTTTATTAAACTGGTCGGACACAATTTCTGATTTATATACACTTGTTCACGAATTTGGACATTCTGCACATAGTTACTTTAGTCGTAAAAACCAACCGTCAAACTCTAGTGATTATTCTATCTTTGTAGCTGAAGTTGCTTCAACATGTAATGAAGCTTTACTAAGTGATTATATGGATAAACATTTAGATTATGATCGACGTCTATTATTATTAAACCAAGAACTTGAACGTTTCAGAGCGACATTATTCCGTCAAACTATGTTTGCTGAATTTGAACATAAAATTCATCAAATTGAGGAAGCTGGGGAACCATTAACATCAACTCGTATGAATGAAGAGTATGCGAAATTAAACAAACAATACTTTGGCGATGTTGTAGAAACAGATGACCACATCAGTAAAGAATGGTCTCGCATTCCACACTTCTATATGAATTATTATGTATACCAATATGCTACAGGATATAGTGCAGCTCAAAGTTTAAGTCATCAAATTTTAACAGAAGGGCAGCCAGCTGTTGAAAGATATATAAACGAATTCTTGAAAAAAGGTAGTTCTAATTACCCAATTGAGATTCTTAAAAATGCAGGCGTAGATATGACTACGCCAGAACCTATAGAGCAAGCTTGTGAAGTTTTTGAACAAAAATTAGAAGCATTTGAAAAACTTATGAAGCACTAAAAACGATGTATTCGTTTTCAATATGTCTAATTTGTGACATTTTGGATGGGAATGTAGTTTAATATTGAAACGTACTTTTGAGCGTGTTATATTATATACATGAAATTAATCACATAACAAACATACCCCTTTGTTTGAAGTGAAAAATTTCTCCCATCCCCTTTGTTTAGCGTCGTGTAATCAGACACGGCGTTTTTTTATGCTTAATTATTAAATTAATTTAATATAAAAAGAGCGATACACTTCAAATAAGTGATCGCTCTTTGTTATTTCTTAGGCATTTTAGACTGCCAAAATTCACCGTCGGGATAATTTAATTTTTCCACTTTTTGTTGTAAAACTAATTTTTTTAATTCTTTTATGAGCAACTTTTCCGGCCATTCATAAATAGTAAGCAACTCTTCCATTGTAACTAATTGCTTGGATTGAATATAAGATTCGAGGTTTGGCGGCAATTCTTTTTCGATAGGACATCCCATTAATTCATTAATAATATATGTGTAAATATGGTAAGGATAAAGACCTTCGACTTTCAAACCTTCTTCATGTACATCTTCATTAAAAAATACAAGTGAAGGCGCTTGTTCAATTTCCATCTCTCTTGCAATATGCAAATCTATTTTTAAACTTTCAGTTAGTTTATTTTTTTGTAAGTCTTCTTTGAAAACATCATAATCTAAGCCAGCATTTTTAATACAATTACAAATCATTTCTTCAGTGATAATATCTTTTTTAGGTATAATTTCATTCTGCATTAAATGAATAAAACGTTCCGCTCTTAATCTTCCTTGTAATTCAGCCGCTTTATATGCTAAAGCAATATTATCAAAGTCTGAAGTACTTTGAGCTTGACATTTAGTCAAAACCTTCAATGAAGGATTTAAAATATGTCTGATACGAATATATTGATTATATTCAATTCTTAATTTAGAAATAATTGCGGATAATTTAAAACAATCTTTATTAAAAGGATCAAAGAATGAATAAATTTCTATTTTATTTATAGGTGACAGATTAGTATTTTCACGACTCGCATTATCTAAAATTTTAAGTTCTTCAGCCATGTTTAACTCACCTTCAATTATATTTAGGAATTCACCATATGGTTAGCAGTTAAACGCAATCTTTCATACAAGTATTCGCCAACTCCTGCTGGAAATTGAGCTTTATTGATTGCTTTATACATGTTTTCTAACCATGCATCTCTTTCATAAGTAGTAATTCTAAATTCCATATGTTTCTTTTTTAACATTGGGTGACCATGTTCTTGAGTGTATAGATTAGGACCTCCTAGAAATTGGGTTAAGAACTGCTTTTGCTTTCTACTTGTTTCATTAAAATCTCCAGGAAATAAATGATTGATTCTTTGATCATTCTCTACAAGATAGTAAAAATAATCAATCATATCATACAAAGCTTTGTCTCCTATTACATCATAAGGTGTTGTAGCCATAATATCACCGACTTCTATTAATATATTTCTAATATAACATGAATTTTTACATTTAAAAGTAATTCGACTTTTTACAAGTTTATCTCGCATTTGTCAAAATTGAGCTTGATATTCAAAAAATCGTTGAACTTTATTTTTAGGTGGTTCATGAACTAAGTTAAATTGATTTAATAAATTTTGAAATTTTTCAAAGCCTATTTGATAATTACTGACTTCAAATTCGAGCTCATAGTCTGTTTTATCAAAGTATTGACTTTTGTCTAATACTAATAGTTCATTTTGAAATTCAACTTCTAATCTCTCAGTTGTCAATGCACCTAAAATACTCAATTCATTTTCTCCAACGTTAAATTCAGTAAGGATTTTTTGAATATCAGTAGGTAAAGTTGATTTGACAATTGTTTGTCCGATATGAGGCTCAAAATCGATGATATGATTATATTCTATCAATCCAACTTTAGCTGGTACTTTTAGTGTGATTTCAAATGTGTTTTGTTTAACACGTATTCTTAAAGCAGAATGATGATCACGTAGTTTGAAACTAGGAGATTCAATATAATAATTCGTTTGAGAAAATGGTGTGATTTGTTTAAAATAAGAATCTTTAATCACGTTATATGTATTGAAATCAATTAATTGCTTAAATTCAATTTCATTATTAGTACTCATAATTACACCTCATTAGAAATCCTTTATATATTATTGTAGTTCATTATGACGGACATTTATGAAAAATTAAAGTAATAACAATATTAAAAAGATTTATAGTGCTAAATAGTTAATCATACTGAGCATACTTGAGCCAGGGCACTCTAATGTGTGTTTGAAAGATAAATTATGTTAAAATAATAAGGAATAATAAGGAGGAACAAGCATGCGTATATATGTAAATGAAATTAAAATCAAAGATGATAGCATTTATTGCTACTCAGAAAATCCAACTGATGGATTAGATGAAGTAGGGCAAATGCTTGTAGATAGTGATAATTTTAGTTTTGCTTATTTATTAGATGATGGCTCGTCATATTCGTATTTGATTTTTGTACAAGAGACGTGGTCAATGCTACATAATAATAGAGATAAAAAAGTAATTATTAATGATGAATTAGAATTAGAACATTTTCAAGATGAATTAAGTTATCTCTTAGAAAATATTGAAGGAAATAATAACTATGGTAAGGAGTTTGTTTCAGCAGTTGAAGAAACTTTCGAACTAAAGTGAAACGGAGTGGAACCATATGAATCAATGGGAGCAATTTTTAACACCATATAAACAAGCAGTTGATGAATTAAAGGTGAAATTAAAAGGCTTACGTAAGCAATATGAAGTTGGAGAAAACGCCTCACCCATTGAATTTGTAACTGGTCGTGTGAAACCTATTACAAGTATCATTGATAAAGCAAATAAAAGGGGAATTCCTTTTGATCGATTGCGTGAAGAAATGTATGACATAGCTGGTTTAAGAATGATGTGTCAGTTCGTAGATGATATTGATGTAGTTGTGAACATGCTTAGACAACGTCAAGATTTTAAAGTTGTAGAAGAAAGGGATTATATTAACAATACAAAACAAAGTGGTTATCGTTCATATCACGTAATTATCGAGTATCCAATTGAAACATTAAATGGCCAAAAAATAATATTAGCTGAAATCCAAATTCGAACATTAGCAATGAATTTTTGGGCTACAATTGAACATACATTAAGATACAAATATGATGGAGATTATCCTGCTGAGATACAACATCGTTTAGAAAGAGCTGCTGAAGCGGCCTACTTACTAGATGAAGAGATGTCTGAAATTAAAGAAGAGATTCAAGAAGCTCAAAAATACTATACTCAAAAACGTTCAAAAAAACATGACTGATGAGGTGTCAATAATGCGTTATACCATTTTATCTAAGGGTGACTCTAAATCAAATACTCTTAAACGAAAAATGATGAATCAAATGAATTCATTTCATATGATAGAAGATATTGAAAATCCAGAAATAGTAATATCTGTCGGTGGAGATGGAACACTTTTGCAAGCTTTTCACCAGTATACGCATATGTTATCAAACGTAGCATTCGTTGGAGTACATACTGGTCATTTAGGCTTTTATGCAGACTGGTTACCTCATGAAGTTGAAAAGTTAATTGATGAAATTCAACATTCTGAATTTCAAGTAATTGAATACCCATTACTTGAAATTATTGTTAAATATAACAATACGAAGAATGAAACACACTATCTAGCACTAAATGAAGCAACTATGAAAACTGAAAATGGATCGACATTAGTAGCAGATGTCGCAATTAGAGGTAAACACTTTGAACGATTTAGAGGAGATGGTCTATGTATTTCCACTCCTTCTGGGTCGACAGCTTATAATAAAGCACTAGGTGGTGCACTTATTCATCCTTCTCTTGAAGCCATACAAATTGCTGAAATTGCATCAATTAATAATAGAGTATTTAGAACGGTAGGTTCTCCATTAGTATTACCAAAGCATCATACATGTTTGATTACACCTGTAAATCATAATACAATTCGAACAACAATTGATCACGTCAGTCTAAAACATAAAAATGTGAGTGATATTCAATTTAGAGTTGCAAATAAAAAAGTTCGTTTTGCCAGATTTAGACCATTTCCTTTTTGGAAAAGAGTTCATGATTCATTTATTGAAAGTGAAGATGATCGATGAAATTTGTATACCATATTCGCAGCGAAGAAATGCTTAAGACATTTTTACAACGTCATAATTATTCAAAGAAAACAATTAGCGCCATTAAACGTGATGGCGCTTTAATTATCAATAATCAACCTGTGACAGTTAGATATATGTTAGAAAAAGATGATCACCTTACTGTTCAACTTCCTGATGAAGTTCCAAGTACATATCTTCTTCCATCAAATAAGCATATTGAAATATTATATGAAGATACATATTTAATTATCGTTTCAAAGCCAGTGCATTTAAATTGTGCACCTTCAAGAGAACATCCTCATGATAGTTTGATTGAACGCGTGATGTATTATTTAAATCATTCTACGAATACAGTACAATATGTAGTACCTCATATTGTTACCAGATTAGATCGTAATACGACGGGAATCGTTATCTTAACTAAACATGGTCATATTCATCATCTCATCTCGACGTTTGAAATAGATAAGCGATATATATGTGTGTGTCACGGTAAAACTAAGGAACAATCTATAATAGAGGCACCTATTGGTAGAAATAAAGATAGTATTATTACTCGATGTATTACATCATCTGGTAAATATGCAAAAACGGAATATAAAACGTTGAGTAGTCATCAAAGTGCTAGTCTATGTGAAGTTAAATTACATACTGGACGAACACACCAAATTAGGGTTCATTTTCAGTATATTGGCCATCCACTTATTGGAGATGACTTATATGATGGTTTTCATCCTCATATTCAAACACAATCTTTACAGTGTTATAAAGTAAAATTTATACATCCAATTTATAATAAAGAAATCGAGATTACTATAGATTATAAAAACTTAGAAAAAATATATAAAAATATTAACTAAAATTAGGAGGTACGCTTGATGTCATTAAATATAGAAACAAATGACATAAAACATAATAGAGTATATAATCAAGAGTCATTGGATGATAGTTTAAACCGAAATGATATTGATCAATTCAGAAAAGAGTTTCTGACTTTACATCAATATGAACAAAGTGAGTATTTCGAGAACACAACTGATCAGAATAGACAAAGATTGTTCGAATATTTGTCTCCTCAAGAAGTGAGTCGTTTTTTTAATCAATTAGATATTGAGGGAAAAGAATATGAAACATTATTTGATTCCATGCATGCACATTATGCCAGTGAAGTATTAGAAAATATGTCTACAGATAATGCAGTTGATATTTTAAACGAATTATCCAACTCAAAAGTTGCAAGTTTATTGGCGTTGATGGATAACAAAGCTACGGATGAAGTTAAAAAGTTATTACATTATAAAGAAGATACTGCTGGCGGTATAATGACTACTGAATACATATCATTAGATATTGGTACACCTGTAAAAGAAGCACTCATGTTAGTTAAAAGTCAAGCCCCTGATGCAGAAACGATATACGTGATTTATGTTGTTGATACTGACGGTCAACTCGTAGGTGTTTTATCTTTGAAAGATTTAATTGTAGCAAATATTGATGATCATGTTGAAGAAGTAATGATTCAACGTGTTGTAAGCGTAAATGTAGAAGAAGATCAAGAACTCGTTGCTCAAAAAATGAAAGATTACGACTTTATTGCGATGCCTGTTATTGATTATCAACATCATTTAGTAGGTATTATCACAATAGATGATATTTTAGATGTTGTAAATGAAGAAGCAGATGAAGATTACTCACGTTTAGCAGGGGTTTCTGATACTAAATCTACTGATCAATCAGTATTTAAAAAAGCATTGAAAAGATTGCCGTGGCTTATTATTTTAACATTTTTAGGCATGATAACAGCAACCATTCTGGGTGGCTTTGAAGATACGTTATCTCAAGTTGCATTATTAGCGGCATTTATACCTATTATAAGTGGGATGTCAGGTAATTCTGGTACCCAATCATTAGCGGTTTCTGTTCGTAATATTTCTAATGGTGATATTAAAGAAAAAAGTAAACTGAAAATAGCTTTAAAAGAAGCGGGAAGTGGATTAATAACAGGTTTTGTATGTGCAGTGATTTTATCCTTAATTATTGTTATTATTTATCGTCAACCATTCTTAGCACTTATTGTAGGTGCAAGTTTAACTATTGCTATGACAGTGGGCACGTTAGTGGGATCAATGATTCCAATTTTAATGAATAAGATTCATATCGATCCTGCTGTCGCAAGTGGACCATTTATTACAACTATCAATGATATTGTAAGTATGTTAATTTATTTTGGTCTTGCAACAACATTTATGTCATATCTAACATAGGAGGATGAAATGGAGTTTTTTTCTCTGGTTATTGTTGTCGTCGCAGCATTTCTTACACCGATTATTGTTAACCGATTAAACGTCACTTTTTTACCTGTTGTCGTTGCTGAAATATTAATGGGCATTATTATAGGAAATTCATTTTTAGGCATTGTCCATAAAGATGAGATGTTAAATATTCTTTCAACCTTAGGTTTTATCTTTTTAATGTTTTTAAGCGGATTGGAAATTGATTTTAGCGCATTTAAAAAAGATACAAGAAAGAGACAAGGTATTAATAAAAATGAAAAGAATTTACCAAGTCATTTACAATTAGCACTTACAGTTTTTTCATTAATAATGATACTTTCTATCATTTTAGCATTTGTATTTAAATGGTTAGGTCTTGTAGACGACGTATTATTAATGGTCATTATTATTTCAACTATTTCATTAGGTGTTGTCGTGCCAACACTAAAAGAAATGAATATCATGCGTACAACAATAGGACAATTTATATTATTAGTAGCAGTATTAGCGGATTTATTTACTATGGTTTTATTAACCATTTATGGTGGAATTAATGGTGAAGGCGGAGGATCAGTTTGGCTGTCTGCAATTTTAATCGTGTTTACTGGAATATTTTATTTATTAGGCTCTGTCTTTAAACGATTAAACTTTATGCAACGTTTAATGGGCGGTACAACACAAATTGGCATACGAGCTATTTTTGCATTAATCATTTTACTAGTTGCTCTTGCCGAGGGTGTTGGTGCTGAATATATATTAGGTGCATTTTTAGCGGGTGTAGTTGTATCATTACTGAAACCTGACGAAGAAATGATTCATACTTTGGATTCATTTGGTTATGGTTTCTTTATACCGATTTTCTTTATTATGGTCGGTGTAGATCTAGATATACCATCTTTAATTAAAGAAGCATCTTTACTAATTATAATTCCTATACTTATATTGTCGTTTGTCATTTCTAAATTAATTCCTGTCTTCTTTATTCGAAGATGGTTTGATACTAAAACAACGATTGCGTCAGCGTTTTTATTAACGTCAACGCTTTCACTTGTCATTGCTGCAGCAAAAATTGCTGAAGAATTAAAAGCAATTACTTCTGAAATGTCAGGAATATTAATATTAAGTGCAATTATTACGTGTGTATTTGTACCTATTGTATTTAAAAAATTATTCCCAATTCCAGATGAAGTGAACCGAAAAATTGATATTGCGTTAATCGGTAAAAACCAATTGACTATTCCAATCGTTAGAAATCTGACTTCACAGTTATATAATATAACGTTGTTTTATCGTAAAGATTTAGGCGATAATCGAAATTTACCTGACAATGTGACTGTCATTGAAATTAGTGAATATGAAGAAAGTTTATTAGAGAGACTTGGTTTATTTAATCAAGATATTGTGGTATGTTCTGCTAATGATGATGGTTTAAATAAAATGATAGCAAAATTAGCTAACTCTCATGGTGTAAACAGAGTCATTTGTCGATTAGAAAATAGTGGTGATGACGAAGAATTGAAAATGGAAGGTATTGAAGTATTTAGTAACTTTATTAGTAATAAAATTTTCTTAAAAGGTTTAATTGAAACACCAAATATGTTAAATATTTTAAGTAATGTTGAAACATCACTTTATGAAATTGAAATGTTAAATTATAAATATGAAAATATTCAATTGCGTAATTTCCCATTTGGTGGGGATATCATATTTGTGCGTATTGTTAGAAATAACGAATCCATCGTGCCACATGGAGATACGCAACTTAGATATAAAGACCGTTTAATTGTGACAGGTTCTAAAGAATATGTGGATGAACTTAAATCAGAATTAGAATTTTATTATTAATCCGTTTAAAAGAGAGCGCAAAATAAAGGGTGTCTTTGTGAAATGATATAAAAAGATACGTTACTTTATGTGCCTCTCTTTTTATTTATACGATTTGAAAATTTATTATTACTTTATTAACCATTATTAACAATGGTAAAATATTTATGTTAAAAACGTTTATTATGAACGGATTAATATAAAGTAATATAAGGAGATAATTTATTATGATTAATTTAGAAAATAAAACCTTTGTTATTATGGGTATCGCTAATAAGCGTAGTATTGGTTTTGGTGTGGCTAAAATATTAGACGAGTTAGGGGCTAATCTCGTATTTACATATCGTAAAGAACGTAGTAAAAAAGAATTAGAAAAATTATTAGATCAATTAAATCAAAAAGAGCATCACCTTTATCAAATAGATGTTCAAAAAGATGAAGATGTCATTAATGGCTTTGCGAAAATTGGTGAAGAAGTTGGAAATATTGATGGTGTATATCATTCAATTGCATTTGCTAATATGGAAGACTTACGTGGTCGTTTTTCAGAAACATCTCGTGAAGGATTCTTACTTGCACAAGACATTAGTTCATATTCATTAACAATTGTTGCTCATGAAGCAAAAAAAATTATGCCTAATGGTGGTAGTATTGTTGCTACTACTTATTTAGGTGGAGAATTTGCAATTCAAAACTATAATGTGATGGGTGTAGCAAAAGCAAGTCTTGAAGCAAATGTTAAATATTTAGCATATGATTTAGGACCAGATAATATTCGAGTAAATGCAATTTCTGCTGGACCAATTCGTACATTAAGTGCTAAAGGTGTAGGGGGATTGAATTTAATTCTTAAAGAAGTTGAAGAACGTGCACCATTAAGACGTAATGTAGATCAAGAAGAAGTAGGTAGAACTGCTGCTTATTTATTAAGTGATTTTTCAAGTGGTGTGACTGGAGAAAATATTCATGTAGATAGTGGTTTCCACGCAATTAAATAAGTCTAAATAGAAAAATAGTTTTAAGATATAACTTAAATCCAAATGACCAATAAATGTAACTTTTTATTGGTCATTTTTTAGTTTAATATGACATGAAAAAACGAGCCTGGGACATAATTCCTAAAAAATAGCCAGTAAATGAGTTTTTTATAAATTCATTTACTGGCTTCTTTATTTACAATA